>NZ_LMJZ01000001.1:770000-773014 GCF_001421155.1 Sphingomonas sp. Leaf5
GAATACATAGGTTTCGAGAAGCGAACCCGGCGAACTGAAACATCTCAGTACCCGGAGGAAAAGACATCAACCGAGATTCCGTTAGTAGTGGCGAGCGAACGCGGACCAGGCCAGTGCCTGACATTCAACTAGCAGAACAGCGTGGAAAAGCTGACCATAGCGGGTGACAGTCCCGTATGCGAAAGTGATGTGTCAGGACTCGAGTAGGGCGGAACACGTGTAATTCTGTCTGAACATGGGGGGACCACCCTCCAAGCCTAAATACTCGTACATGACCGATAGCGAACTAGTACCGTGAGGGAAAGGTGAAAAGCACCCCGATGAGGGGAGTGAAACAGTACCTGAAACGGATTGCCTACAAGCAGTTGGAGCCCTTTTATGGGGTGACAGCGTACCTCTTGCATAATGGGTCTGTGACTTAATCTGTCAAGCAAGCTTAAGCCGTTAGGTGTAGGCGCAGCGAAAGCGAGTCTGAATAGGGCGACATAGTTTGACGGATTAGACCCGAAACCCGGCGATCTAGGCATGACCAGGATGAAGGTGGGGTAACACCCACTGGAGGTCCGAACCGATTAACGTTGAAAAGTTACCGGATGAGTTGTGTTTAGGGGTGAAAGGCCAATCAAGCCGGGAAATAGCTGGTTCTCCGCGAAAACTATTGAGGTAGTGCCTCGGATGGACACCTTATGGGGTAGAGCACTGGATGGTTGCGGGGGTCGCGAGATCTACCAATACTAACCAAACTCCGAATACATAAGAGTGATATCCGGGAGACAGACGGCGGGTGCTAAGGTCCGTCGTCAAAAGGGAAACAGCCCTGACCTACAGCTAAGGTCCCCAAGTCGTGTCTAAGTGGGAAAGCATGTGGGAATCCCAAAACAACCAGGAGGTTGGCTTAGAAGCAGCCATCCTTTAAAGAAAGCGTAACAGCTCACTGGTCTAAACAAGGGTTCCTGCGGCGAAGATGTAACGGGGCTCAAGACACGCACCGAAGCTTAGGGTGTGGATTTAACTCCACGCGGTAGCGGAGCGTTCCGTACGCCTGTGAAGCGATCTGGTAATGGGTCGTGGAGGTATCGGAAGTGCGAATGCAGACATGAGTAGCGATAAAGAGGGTGAGATGCCCTCTCGCCGAAAGACCAAGGGTTCCTGCGCAAGGCTAATCCGCGCAGGGTGAGCCGGCCCCTAAGACGAGCCCGAAGGGGGTAGTCGATGGGAACCACGTTAATATTCGTGGGCCTGGTGGTGTGTGACGGATGGCGTGTGTTGTCGGATCTTATCGGATTGATCCGGCTTCGAAGCTGTCCCGGGAAATAGCCCCACCGTATAGACCGTACCCGAAACCGACACAGGTGGTCAGGTAGAGTATACCAAGGCGCTTGAGAGAAGTGTCCTGAAGGAACTCGGCAAATTGCCTCCGTACCTTCGGAAGAAGGAGGCCCCAACTAAGCGCAAGCTCTGTTGGGGGGCACAGGCCAGGGGGTAGCGACTGTTTAGCAAAAACACAGGGCTCTGCTAAGTCGGCTTCAAGACGACGTATAGGGCCTGACGCCTGCCCGGTGCCTGAAGGTTAAGTGGAGGGGTGCAAGCTCTGAAATGAAGCCCAGGTAAACGGCGGCCGTAACTATAACGGTCCTAAGGTAGCGAAATTCCTTGTCGGGTAAGTTCCGACCTGCACGAATGGCGTAACGACTTCCCCACTGTCTCCAGGACATGCTCAGCGAAATTGAATTCTCCGTGAAGATGCGGAGTACCCGCGGTTAGACGGAAAGACCCCGTGCACCTTTACTGCAGCTTCAGAGTGGCATTAGGAAAGAACTGTGTAGCATAGGTGGGAGGCTTTGAAGCGTCGGCGCCAGCTGACGTGGAGCCATAGGTGAAATACCACCCTGTTGTTTTCTGATGTCTAACCTGCGCCCATGAAACTGGGCGAGGGACCCTCTGTGGCGGGTAGTTTGACTGGGGCGGTCGCCTCCTAAAGAGTAACGGAGGCGCGCGAAGGTTGGCTCAGGACGGTTGGAAACCGTCTGTTAGAGTGCAATGGCATAAGCCAGCCTGACTGCGAGACTGACAAGTCGAGCAGAGACGAAAGTCGGTCATAGTGATCCGGTGGTCCCTCGTGGAAGGGCCATCGCTCAACGGATAAAAGGTACGCCGGGGATAACAGGCTGATAACCCCCAAGAGCTCATATCGACGGGGTTGTTTGGCACCTCGATGTCGGCTCATCACATCCTGGGGCTGGAGCAGGTCCCAAGGGTTTGGCTGTTCGCCAATTAAAGTGGTACGTGAGCTGGGTTCAGAACGTCGCGAGACAGTTTGGTCCCTATCTGCCGTGGGCGTCGAAATTTGAGAGGAGTTGCCCCTAGTACGAGAGGACCGGGGTGAACATACCTCTGGTGTACCTGTCGTCGTGCCAACGGCGCAGCAGGGTAGCTATGTATGGACGGGATAACCGCTGAAAGCATCTAAGCGGGAAGCCTCCCTCAAGATAAGATTTCTTAGGACGGTCGGAGACCACGACCTCGATAGATCGGATGTGGAAGCGCGGTAACGCGTGAAGCTAACCGATACTAATTGTCCTATTCACGCTACGAGAGTTCACACCCCCAACGTCAGCACTGGATGCCGACGGGCGGCGTGGTTGAAACCCTCAGCCTTACATCGATTTGAAAAACCGTGCACCGCCTTCATTGCCTGGTGGCTATAGCGTCTGTGAACCACCCGATCCCATCCCGAACTCGGCCGTGAAACCAGCCTGCGCCAATGGTACTATCGCTCAAGCGATGGAAGAGTAGGTCGTCGCCAGGCATTGAAGCCGGTGCACACAAACCATTCACAATCTCAAACACACCCCTTCCGCCCACTCGGGCGACCAAGGTGTCGCGGGGTGGAGCAGCCCGGTAGCTCGTCAGGCTCATAACCTGAAGGTCACAGGTTCAAATCCTGTCCCCGCAACCATACCAAACATACCGACAGCCCCGTCTCAACAAAGACGGGGCTGTCGGGCGTTCCA
>NZ_LMJZ01000002.1:0-147274 GCF_001421155.1 Sphingomonas sp. Leaf5
CGGGCAATCGAACACCGTTCCTCGAGCGATAACTGACGGTAGATGGACATGGCAGCACCTGTCTCAGGTGTTGCACTTCGTTTGTGAACTCAGAGGGGCCCCGCTTCTTCCTTTGCCCGGACGAAGAAGAAAGAAGCGGGACGCCGGGTCAAGCCCGGGGTGACGGGTGGAGAGGTTCTCTGCGCCTCTGCGCCTCTGCGCGAAATCTACCCTTCTTCGCGGTCTTCGTGCTTTCGCGTGAACCCCATCACGCCACCCAGTCACGCTCCAAACGACGGCTCGCGAGCGCCATCAGCGCACCGGCGACCAGATACAGGCACAGCGCCGCCGCGATGGCGTAGCGCAGCGATTCGGTACCGTAGGTCGGGGCCAGCCCCTTCGACAGCTGCCCCACGACCCAGCTGCCAAGGCCGATGCCGATCAGATTGTTGATGAGCAGGAAACTGGCCGATGCCGTCGCGCGCATGTGCGAGGGCACCAGATGCTGGACGGCGGTCAGCACGGGCCCAAGCCAGACATAGACCAGCGCCTGCGGCACCACGAACAGGGCGAACGCGGCGAGCCAGCCGTTCGACAGCACCCCGGCGATGAACAGCGGCGTGCCGAGCGTGTAGCACAGCGCGGGCATCAGCGCGTACCAGCGCCTGTCCCGCGCCCCCAGCCGGTCGCCGAGCCAGCCGCCGATCAGGATGCCCGCCACCCCGCCGCTCAGGAGCAGCGCGCCGAAGAACTGGCCGGTCTGGACCAGATTAAGGCCGAAGCTGCGCATCATCAGGCTGGGCATCCAGAAACCGACGCCATAACCGCACATCGACCCCGCCGCCGCGCCGAAGGCGAGCAGCCAGAAACTGGGTTTACGCGCAAGAATGCCGAAGACTCCGCCGACCGGCATGTGATCGACGGCGACAGCGGCGCGCGGCGGGTCCTTCACCAACAGGCGAAAGAACGGCGCGATGACGATGCCGGCCAGCCCGACCGCGTAGAAGGCGGTGCGCCATTCGACCGCCTGCGCGATATAGCCGCCGAGCAGGACGCCGCCCGCCGCGCCCAGCGGAATGCCGAGCGAATAGATGGCGAGCGCGCGGGCACGGCGTTCGGGGGGAAAGGTGTCGGCGATCAGCGCATAGGACGGGGCGACGCCCCCCGCCTCCCCCACCCCGACGCCCAGCCGGAACAGGAACATCTGCGTGAAATTCTGCGCCGTGCCGCACAGGATGGTGAAGGCGCTCCACACGGTGAGGCTGATCGTGATGATCCATGTGCGGCTGGTGCGGTCGGCGATCAGCGCCAACGGAATGGCAAGCGTCGAATAGAGCGCGGCGAAGGCGAGGCCGCCGAGCATCCCCATCTGCCCGTCGTCGAGGCCGAGGTCGCGCTGCACCGGTTGGGCGAGAATCGCGAGAATCTGCCGGTCGAGGAAGTTGAAGCTGTAGACCAGCAGCAACATGGCGAGGGTGATGCGGGGATTTTTCATTTGATGACTCATGTTCCTCCCCGTTCACGGGGAGGGGGACCAGCATAGCTGGTGGAGGGGGAGCGCCGCGAACGCAACCGTGGTGGAAGCGGACACCCCCCTCCACCACCGCTGCGCGGCGGTCCCCCTCCCCGCGAAGCGGGGAGGAGTTAGAAGCGGACCTCGAACGTTGCGGTCGCCGTCCGTGGCGGGCCGTAATAGCCGATGACCGAATTGCCGAAGAGCGCGCCGGGAAAATTATACCCCCCGACCCGGTAACGCTGATCGGTCAGGTTGCGCAGCGCGACGCCGACCCGGTAGCGGCCCCCGCCCGAAATCCAGTTGGCGGAGGCGTTGACCAGCGCATAGCCGTCCTGATCGAGCGCGGGGGTCGGGATTTCGAACAGCGCGTAATCGCTGCGCAGCGTGACTTCGGGCGTCACCGACAGCGAACCGCCGGCAAAATCGGTCGAGGCGGTGAACGATGCGGCGGCGGTGAATTCGGGCGTATTCTGGAATACGCGCTGGTTCGATACATCGACCGGCGTGGTGCCGCCGCCGATAAAGGTCAGGAATTGCTTATAGTCGGCATTGGTATAGCCGAACGACATTTGTGCCGAGAAATTGCGCGACGGGACCATCCGCCCTTCGATCTCCAGCCCGTAGATATCGGCCTTGCCCGCGTTATCCACGAAGCTGGCGATGCCGCCATTCACATTGGGCACCTGAATCGTGACCTGTTGATCGGTGTAGCGCGAATAATAGCCGGCCATGTTGAGGAACAGGGTGCGGTCGAGGAACGCGCCCTTCATGCCGACTTCGTAGCTGGTGATCTTTTCGGGATCATAGCCATTCACCGTCGTCGGGGTGAACACCGCGTCGCCGCGCATGTCGAACCCGCCCGATTTGAACCCCCTGCCCCACGATGCATACAGGTTCAGGTCCTGCCGCGGTTCGTACGCGATCGAGACGCGCGGGGTGAACTGGTCGAAGCTGCGGTCGTTGGTGTAATCGGTGCGGATCAGCCCCGGCACCGCGGCGGCATTGCCGAACGCCGGGCTGCGGATGCCGGTATAGTTGCGGCGGAAGACGGTGCCGGTCTTGTCGTCCCTGGTATAGCGCAGGCCCGCCGAGATTTTCAGCCGGTCGGTCAGGTCGTAGCTGACGTCGCCGAACGCGGCATAGCTTTTGGTCCTGACCTGTCCCGAGGTCAGCGTGGTCAGGTTGAGGCCGCCCAGCACGGTATCGAACGCGCCCGACGCGTCGGCGTTGAGATAATAGAGGCCGACGACGCCCTGCACCCGTTCGCCTTCGATCAGCAGTTGCAGTTCCTGGGTGAATTGCCAGTCGTCATATTCGGCGGGCACGTCGAGCGTCGGCAGCGCGGTGTTGTCGAAATCGATGACGGTGTTGGTCGCCCCTTCGCGGTAAGCGCTGATCGATTTGAAGGTGAGCAGGTCGGACAGCCGGAACTCGCCGGTCAGCGACAGCCCCTGCGCCACCACCCGGTTGCGATCGCCGACCCCGGCGCGGGTGTCGTACACGCTGGCGGTCGGTGCATAGCGCGGATCGGTGCCGTTCCCCAGCAGCCGGGTGCCGTGGCGCGGGTTCGACCGGTCGAGCGTCCGGTCGCCGGCGACGCGCACGAAGATGCTGTCGCTCGGCGTCCATTCGGCCGAGACGCGTGCGGCCAGCACGTCCTTGTCATATTGGTCGGCACCGGTGGTCAGGTTGGTGCCGTACCCGTCGCGCTTGTACCGCGCGACCGCACCGCCGATCGACAGCGTGTCACCGATCGGCACCGTCACCTGCCCGATCAGGTCGAGCTGGTTGTACGCGCCATAGGAGGCGCGCGCAGTACCGGCGAAGTCATGGCCCAGCCGCCGGGTCACATATTTGATCGCACCGCCGATGGTGTTGCGGCCATAGAGCGTGCCCTGCGGCCCGCGCAGCACCTCGACCCGCTCCACGTCGAAAATGTCGAGCACCGCGCCCTGCGGCCGGGCGACATAGACATCGTCGAGATAGAGGCCGACGCCCGGTTCGAAGCCCCAGAGCGGGTCCTGCTGGCCGACGCCACGGCTGAACGCGATCAGAGTCGAGTTCGACCCGCGCGCGATCTGCAGCGTCAGATTGGGCGTCTTGTCCTGCAACGCGGTGATGTCGACCGCGCCGCTGCGGGTCAGCTGGTCGCCGGTCACCACCGACATGGCGATGGGCACATCGATGACGCTTTCGGCACGACGGCGGGCGGTGACGACGATGTCGCCATCGCCCTGATCCGCGACCACCGACGCCGATTCGGCGGGGGTTTCAGGCGGTGTTTCGGTCGTTTGCGCCAATACCGGCGATGCGACCAGCGCCGCCCCCAGCAACAAACCCGCGCGGATTCCGAACGTGCGACGCATCGACCTCTCCCTGTTATGGACGCCACCCGTTGGCCGGGTTGTACGTCGTTGTGCTTGGCTATACTGAAAGCTGAACCGGGTTTCAACTTGTCCCCGGACCGGGAGAGCATGTTTTATGGCCGACACGGGCGCGAGCAGCGGCGGCGACGACAAGACGCCGCGCACCGAACGCGGCCGCCGCACCCGCCGCGCGATCCTTGACGCCGCCGCCGCCGAATTCGGGGAAAAGGGATTTCACGAAGGATCGATCAGCGCGATCACGCGGCGGGCCGGCGTGGCGCTCGGCAGTTTCTACACCTATTTCGATTCGAAGGACGCGGTGTTCCGTGCGTTGGTCGCCGATATGTCGGCACAGGTGCGCGATCATGTCGCACCGGCGATCGCGCAGGCCGATGGGCAGATCGCGGCGGAGCGGGCCGGGTTGCTGGAATTCATCCGCTTCGTTCGCGCGCACAAGGAAATCTACCGCATCATCGACGAAGCCGAGTTCGTCGATCCGGCCAGCTTTCGGCTTCATTATTCGACGACGGCGGATCGGATCGCCGCCCGTTTGCGCGCGGCGGCGGGTCGGGGCGAGGTGTCGGCGGACGTGTCGGAGGTCCATGCCTGGGCGATCATGGGCATGAACGTGTTTCTGGGGCTACGCTACGGGGTGTGGGACGAGGATCGGACGCCGGAGGCGGTGGCGGACGCGATTGCTTCGTTGCTGGCGCGGGGGATGGTTGATTCGCGCGACGGCTCGAAGGGCGCGAAGGAAGATTAGGGGTTCGCGCGGAGGCGCGGAGGCGCGGAGGGTTTTGCTTTGGGTGGGCCGGGTGGCCTTGTTTCGCGATGTGGACGCTGGCGGGGCGGCTGTTTTCGAGCGCTTCGGGCGCAACGTCGTCGCCCCGGACCTGATCCGGGGCCCCGCTTCTTTCACTGCCCGCTGAAAGAAGAAGCGGGACCCCGGGTCGAGCCCGGGGTGACGGGAGGCTGGCTCTCTGCGGCTCCGCGTCTCTGCGCGAAATTTTTCCTTCGCGCCCTTCCCGCCCCTATTTCTTCAGCAAATCCTTCAGCGCACCCAGCGCCGGCAGCGGCCCCGCCTCTTCCTCCTTGAGCACGCCGGCCGTGCGTAACACTTCCTCGGCACGGGGGCTGCGCGGGTACGGATCGAGCGCCAGTGCCAGCGTTTCGGCTGCCGCCTCGCCCAGATCGATCGACGCGCCAGCATAGAACATCGTGTCCATCGCTTCGTCGTCGAGCTCGAACTCGCCACCATCGACGCTGCCTTCGGGCAGGAAGCGCAGGGTGAAGGGTTCGTCGACCGATTCGGGAACCGGTTCGCCGCTGGCGACGCAGGGTTGCGCGACCTGTGCCGTCAGACGGCCGGTGGCGACGATGTCGGCGGCGTCGCGGTGCAGGCTATAGTCTGCCTCCAGCGAATCGAGCGCGAGCAGGCCGAATCGCCCCATCAACCGGCGACGTTCGTCGGCATCGGCGGCGATATGTTGGCGGGTTTCGCCCTCCCCGATCTGGTCGATGCGGACGGGGCGGTGGAATTCGGGGGTCATTCGGGCAGCTTTCCGGCAAGAAGATCGTCGACGGACACGGCGTCGAGCGCGGCGCGCAGCCGCCGCAGATGCGCGGCGACATATACGAGCGCATGGGCATCGGGTTCGACACCGCGATAGAGGTTGCGGACCAGCGCCGATTCGAACGTTCCGTCGACCAGCCCGTCGCGATACGCGCCGATCCGCCCGCCGAGCATCGCCATCATCCGCCCAATATGCTTGCCGACGACCATATCGCCAAAGCCGATCTGGCGAAGCTGTCCATCCATGTCGTCGACGAAACATTCGGCGAGCGACGCGGCGGGTGCGGCCCCTGCCCCCTCGCCCTCCAGCCGGAGCATGACCATCGACAGGATGGCGGCGATCATGTCGAACCGCCCGTCGAGCGTGTCGGGCACCTGTCCGTCGAGATACCATGCAGGTTGCCGCCCGCGCGCGACGACCGCGTCGTACAGGGAGGCGGCGACCCGCGGGGGCGGCGCACGACGGAACAGGCGAGGCAGACGCATGGTTCTCCGGAAGGCAAGGGCGCGCTTGTGGATGGCGCGGGTCCGTCATATTGAACGCGTGGCCGCGCGATGCAATCGGGTGTGGCCCGGTCGCGCGTTCGCTGGACGGAGATTTTATGGTTCGCTTCCCCACCCGTGGCGCAGTGGCGCTGATGATCGCCTGTGCCGCGGCGGGCCTGGGAGGCTGCACGAAGCTGCGCAGCCATCAGGGCTATGTCATCGATCCCGATCTGGTCAACGCGGTGCAGCCGGGCGTCGATACCCGCCAGTCGGTGTTGCAGACGCTGGGCACGCCGACCTTCGTCGGGCAGTTTTCGGACCGCGAATGGTTCTATCTGTCGCGCGATAGCCGCAATCTGGCGTTCAACCGCCCGCGCGCCGTCGACCAGACGACGTTGAAGATCACCTTCGATCAGGCCGGCAACGTGTCCAAGATCGACCGGACCGGCGTCGATCAGGTCGTCGGCATCAGCCCGTCGGACAAGAAGACGCCGACGCTGGGCCGCGAATCGAACTTCTTCAGCGACCTGTTCGGCAATATCGGCACGGTCGGTGCGCCGGGCACGGGTGGGCCGGGACCAGGCCAGCAATAAGGGCTGAAGGCCGAGTTGCTCTCTTCCTGATCCCCGCGCAGGCGGGGATGACGGTACGGGGCGTGGACGATCGCTTCCGCCCAAGCCTTTCGGAACGCTGACAACCGCATTCGCCGATCGTTCAGCGCGAATCGCCCATCCCGTCGTCATCAACCGATGACGGGAGAGCGTATATGCGTAAGATGATCCTGGCCGTGCTGGCCGCGACGGTCGCCGTACCGACCATGGCAGCACCAGCCGCTGCACAATCGACGCGCGAATTGCGGCGCGACCGGGCCGACTATCAGGATGCCCGGCACGAATATCGACAGGCGTTGCGCCATGGCGACCGCCGCGACATTCGCGACGAGCGCCGCGATCTGGAACGCGCCCGTGCCGATTATCGCCAGACGCTGCGCGAGCGGCAATGGCGACGCGACGCGGGGCACGGCGCACATCGCCGGTCATATGCGCGCGGCAACTGGAACGCGCCGTTCCGCTATCAGGCATTTCGCCCCGGCGCGGCGATCGGGCGTCCCTTTTATGGACAGCGTTATTGGGTGAACGATCCCGGCCGTTATCGCCTGCCGCCCGCGCGCGGGTATCAGCGCTGGGTCCGTCACTATGACGACGTCGTGCTGGTCGATGCCCGGCGTGGGCGGGTAATCGACGTAGTCCGTAATTTCTATCGTTAAAAACAACGGGCTGGGCCTTATGCCCGGCCCGCGGTTCGGCCGCGCCGTCGGTACGCTCGGCGCGGCCGGTGCGCAGGGGCACCAGTCCCGAAAGGGGATTTAGGACCGTTTTTGCGAACGTCCGGGACTCGCAAGGGTTCAATTGCAGTGCACAAATAGTTGACCATCCCACTCATGCCTTAGTCTGAGCCCGCTTGCCGATCCGCCGCGCCGCCGACTAGCGTCGCGGCCGGGGCATATCGGGGGCTGTCATGGACGCGGCGATCGCGTGGATCGACGGGATCGCGCGCGAAACCATGTTGTTTGCCGCGATCGGATTTCTGATCGGCGGGATCGACGATCTGGCGGTCGACCTCGCCTATATCGTGCGGGCGATCCGGATGCGGTGGCGTCGATCGGGTGTGCCGGTCATGGCCGATTTCCCGGTCGCGACCTGTTGCGGGCGGATCGCGGTGCTGGTGCCGGCATGGGACGAGGCGGCGGTCATCGGCGCGATGCTGCGCGCGACGCTCGGCCGATTCGAGCATCCCGACTGGCGGCTCTATGCCGGTGCCTATCCCAACGACCGGGCGACGATCGATGCGATCACGGCGGTGGCGGCACAGGACGCGCGCGTCCGGCTGGTCCTGAACCCGCATCCCGGCCCGACCACTAAGGCCGATTGCCTCAACGCGCTGTGGCGGGCGGTGCTGGCCGATGGCGCGGCGGAGGGCAGGGCGTTCACCGCGATCGTCCTGCACGATGCGGAGGATGTGGTGCATCCCGGCGAGCTGCGGCTGTACGATCATCTGCTGCGCCGCGCCGATGCGGTGCAGATCCCGGTGCTGCCGCTGCCCGATCCGGCATCGCGCTGGGTATCGGGCCATTATATCGACGAATTCGCCGAATCGCATGGCCGGCAATTGCCGGTGCGCGATGCGCTGGGCGCGGGATTGCCGTTCGCCGGGGTCGGCTGCGCGATCTCGATCGCGATGCTGGCGCGGATCGCCGAATCGCGCGGTGGGGTCCCGTTCGACGATGCCAGCCTGACCGAGGATTACGAGCTGGGCCTGACCGTGCGCGCACTGGGCGGGCGGGGGGTGTTCGTCCGCGCGCTCGAAACGCCGGGCGGGCCACCGGTCGCAGTGCGGGCCTATTTTCCGGCGACGCTTGGCACCGCGATCCGTCAGAAGGCGCGCTGGATGACGGGAATCGCGCTGGCTGGGTGGGACCGAACCGGCTGGCATCGCGGATGGCGCGACCATTGGATGCGGATGCGCGACCGGCGCACCATCCTCGCGATCCCGGTATTGGCGATCGCCTATATCGCGCTGGTGACGTGGGGCATCGACGAGGCGCTGCATTGGTGGCGCGGCAGCGAACCGACCTCAGTCGAACCGGGCATATGGTGGGTGTTGTTCGCCAATATCGCGCTGTTCGGGTGGCGGATGGCCGTGCGGTTCGAAATGGTGCGGCGCGCCTATGGCCGGGGCGAGGCGCTGCGGTCGATCCCGCGCGTCTTCGTCGGCAATTTCGTCGCGCTGTTCGCGGCGCGGCGGGCGATGGTCCGCTATGCCGCGCTGCTGCGTGGGCAGCCGGTCCGCTGGGACAAGACCGCGCATCATTTTCCGACCGATCTGACCGCCCGATGACACCGGGGCGGGGGCGGCCGGTACGGTTTCTGGCGGTGGTTACCGTCGGCTGGATCGGTATGCGGGTCGTGCTGTTGCTGCCCGATGCGGTGGAGGTGGTGACACGGGGTGCCGCGGTGCTGGGGGTGCCACGGGTCGTGGCGGCACCGGTGACGACTGCGCACGGGTTACCCACGAGTTATCCACAGGTCTCCGAGTCCCTTTATCCCCGGTTTCATCCACAGCCGGGTCGCACCATGGTCGCCGCCGCGCCGCTCGGCCGGGTGGATTTCGCGTTGGTCTCGCCGGTCGCAGCAGCGGTCGCATTGCCCGGTAATGCGGTTTCGGACCCTCTTATCCTGCCGCGACCCGATCTGCCGCCGACAGTTGTCCGGCCGGGACTGACCGGCAGCGCGTGGCTGGCGGTGCGCGGCGGGTCGGCGACGGGCGGACCGGTGCAGCTGGGCGGCGGACAGGCCGGGGTGCGGCTGCGGCTGCCGGTCGCCGCGAACGACCGGCTTGCGGTCGTCGGGCGTGTCGCCGCGCCGCTGGCAGGGCAGGGGAGCGAAGCGGCGCTGGGCGTCGAATGGCGGCCGGGCGGGGGGCCGGTGGCGATCGTCGCCGAACGGCGGATCGCGCTCGATCGCGGCGCGAACGGGACCGGCTTGGGGGTGATCGCCGGACTCGACCGCATGGTCGGCGAGCGGATCGTCATCGAAGGCTATGGGCAGGCCGGTGTCGTCCTGCGCGCGGGGACGCAGCCCTATGCCGATGGCGCGGCGCGCGCGCTGTACCGGGTCGGATCGGGGCGGTTGCGGATCGGCGTCGGCAGCTGGGGCGTCGCACAGCGTGAAGGCGCGCGGGTCGATATCGGGCCATCGGCGGTGGTCGTGCTGCCCGTGGCAAAGCAGGCGGTGCGGCTGTCGCTCGACTGGCGGCAACGCGTGACGGGACGGGCGGCACCGGGGTCGGGGCTGGCCCTGACGCTGGGCAGCGACTTTTAAGGGTTCGTTTGAGAACTCGCGGTAAGGGCGAGTTTCAAGGCGGCACCGGCCGCTCCCCCTACCCGACCACCCACAAGGCACACTCAATGGGTGGCGGGGTGGGGGAACGGGCCGGTGCCGCAAAATGCGTCGCGACGCATTTCCAAACGGACTCCATGGCGTCTGGCTGGCCGTGGACGCGCGAACGCGGTAACCGGGGCGGCCATGGATCTCTACCTTCCCATCGCCAACCTGTCGGTCAATGCGCTGGTCATCGTCCTGCTGGGCGGTGGGGTGGGGTTCCTGTCGGGGATGTTCGGCGTCGGCGGCGGGTTCCTGACCACGCCGCTGCTGATCTTCTACGGCATTCCGCCGACCGTCGCCGCCGCTTCCGCCGCCAGCCAGGTGACCGGTGCCAGCGTGTCGGGCGTGTTCGCGCATCTCCGGCGCGATGGCGTGGATTTCCGCATGGGATGGGTGCTGGTCGCCGGCGGCGTGCTGGGCTCGATCGCGGGCGCGGGCATTTTCCGGCTGCTGCAATCGAGCGGACAGATCGATACTGTCATCGCCATCCTGTACGTGGTGATGCTCGGGTCGATCGGCGGGCTGATGCTGAAAGAGGCGATCGTCGCAGTACGGGTGCTCCGTGGCGCGATCCCGCCCCGGCCGGCGCGGCGACGCCACCATCCGCTGGTCGCGGCGCTGCCGCTGCGGTGGCGATTCTATGCGTCGGGGCTGTATATCTCGCCGTTCGCGCCGCTGCTGCTGGGGTTCGCGACCGGCATTTTGACCGTGCTGCTGGGGGTCGGCGGCGGGTTCATTCTCGTGCCGGCGATGCTGTATCTGCTCGGCATGGGGACGCGGGTGGTGGTCGGCACATCGCTGTTCCAGATCCTGTTCGTCACCGCGGCGGCGACGATGATCCATGCGCTGACGACCAAGGCAGTCGATATCGTGCTGGCGGTGCTGTTGCTGATCGGATCGGTGACCGGGGCGCAGATCGGGGCGCGCTTTGCGCAGAGGGCGAAACCCGAATATCTGCGGCTCGCGTTGGCGATCATCGTGCTGGCGGTGGCGTCCCGCATGGCGCTTGGGCTGGGGTGGCGGCCCGACGATATCTTTTCGGTGCAACCGGTATGAAGCGCGCGCTGACGCTGGCGCTGCTGGCCCCGCTGACGATGGCGGCGGCGGCACCGGTGCTGGTCCCCGACGTGTCGACCCGCGACGTGCGGATCGCGTACAGCTTTACCGGGGCCGAACTGCTGCTGTTCGGCGCGATCCTCTATCCTGGCGGGCGGGTGCCGCAGGGCGATACCCCGGCCGAGGTCGTGGTGGTGGTGAAGGGCCCCCCCGAATCGATCGTGGTGCGCGAAAAGGAAAAGGTAGCCGGCATCTGGGTCAACGCCGACCAGATGCGGTATCGCTCCGCCCCGTCCTTCTACGCGATCGCATCGGCGCGCCCGATCGAGCGGATCGTCGACGAACGGACGCGGGCGATCTACGAACTGGGGCTCGACAGCCTGCAGTTATCGCCCAGCGCGGGCACGTCCGCCGAAGATCAGGCACGCTTTGCCAAGGGGTTCGTGACGGTGCGGCAGCGTGCCGGGCTGTATGTCGAGGCACCGAACGCGGTCGAGATCACTGACGACGTGCTGTACCGCGCCAACATCACCATTCCGGCACGGGTGCCGGTGGGAACGTTCACGGCGGAGACGTTTCTGATCCGCGACGGGCGCGTGCTGGCCGCCGCCGTGCGTGAAATCGATATCCGCAAATCGGGGTTCGAGCGGTTCGTGGCGATGGCGGCGCAGCAGGCGTCGGTGCTGTACGGGCTGGCGGCGGTGCTGCTGTCGGTCGGGTTCGGCTGGGCGGCGGGAGCACTGTGGCGGCGGTTTTGACGCGTTCCTCCACTGGCGGTTCTCGACGGACGCTTCTCGACTACGTTCGAAGCTGCGCGAACTGAACGGGTATGGTGAAACTAGAACCCCTGAATCGCGTCCGGGTCGATCGCACCGATCAGGCGGCGGGCGGCGCGGCGGGCGAAGGCGAGGGTGCAGCGTTTGCGGACATGGGCGGGCAGGGGGGTCGTCGATGCCTCGCGCAGGATCGTCGCTTCGTAGCGGTCGGCGACGATGATGCCGGTGCGATCGGGCAGGAACGCCTCGCCGCGCAGCGGTGCGACATCGAAACCGGCCGGCACTGCCCAGAAATAGCGGTCGCAGGAGCCGAGATAGTCGGTCCATTTGCCGTCACCGAGCAGGTCGGCGCGCGATACCTTGATCTCGACGATGACGATCTGCCCGCGGGCATCGATCGCCATCAGGTCGGCACGACGTCCGCCATCGAGCGGGACTTCGGCCATCGCGGTCAGATCATGGGCCAGCAACATGCGGGTGACGCCGCGCGCAACCTCGGCAGCGATCAGCGGATAGGGGTCGGGTGCGGGCGGCAGGGCGCCGAGGGCAAGACTGGCCATCGGCCGATCATAAGAACATTATGCGAACGATGGAAGCACCTTCCGGTAATCGTCCCGGCAATTCAGCGATAAAAGATGTGGTTGCCGAGTGATGCGACGCGGGTGCGGCTCCATTTCGGGCTGACCCGACGGGCGTGGAAGAACAGGGCACCTTCGGCCGGGCTGTCCCACAGATCCTGCGTGGCGATGCGGGCGATGGCGACGGCGGTCTTCCACGCCGGGCGGCTGGTGTCGACGTCGGGCAGGCGGCCGCCCTTCACGAACGAGAACTGGCCGTGCTGGGTCAGAACGCCGCAGACCGAGTCCGGGAAACGACCCGACGTGGTGCGGTTGAGGATTACGTCGGCGACGGCGAGTTGGCCGGCGAGTGGTTCACCCTTGGACTCATAATAGACGCCGATGGCGAGGCAGTTGAGTTCCGCGTCGTCGATCGTGGCGGTCTGCGCAGCGACTGCGGCGTCAAGCGTCGAGAAATCGGCGTCGGTGTCGGTTGCGGGTGCCATCTCTTGCACGATTTCAGCGGGAGCGGCAAAATGCACCGGAACCTTTGCCGGGATCGACAGGTTGGTGACGTGTCCGGGCGAGGCGGTTTCCTCGGCCGATAGTGGTGCGCCCGTTCCGGCGAAAAAGGTCATGGCGGCAAGAACCGCCATGGGGAAGCGCAGCTTCATCCGTCGTCCGCTTCATGCGGTGAACCGGCACGTCAAACCCGTTCCACGTGGAACCTGTGCGCCTGCCCCCCGACTGCGCCACCGATCGAAATCCTGACCGGACCGGCGCTTGTCTTCGTTGCAAGGCGGGTACGGTCCCAAAGGTTAACAGGTCAATTCGTCCACAGCGTTTCAGCGGCCAACGGTTCGACTGCTGCGACGATCGCCTCGACCACCCATAGATCCGGGTCGCGGATGCGACGTGCCTGCCAATAGTCGGTCAGCGCCGCTTCACCCCCCAACTCCGGTTTGCGCTGGACGATCCGTGATCGCCCGTCGAGATCGCGTTCGCGCTCGAACAGGCGGACGGTCCCGTCGCGGTCGATGGCGAGCAGCAGGACGACGCCGGAATCCCGATCGCCCCGGGCCAGTACCATCGCGCTGCCGCCGGCATTCTCCACGGCGCGCGCAAAGGCGTTGACGCGGAGCGCCGTCGGCCAGTCGCTCATGCCTGCGCGTAGCCGGGCAGGGTGGCGAGCGGGATGCGGCTTTTCATGAAGGTGCCGGTACCGCGCGCCGCCTCCTCACCCTCACCATCGATCAGATGCGCATCGGCGATGAACACGCGCCGCCTGCCGCTGACCCAGCGTCCTTCCGCAATGACCCGTCCGGGCCCCAGCGGCCGTTGCAGCAACAGGTTGAACGCGGTGGTCAGCAGGAAGCGGTCAGTCACCAGACTGTTGGCGGCATAAAAGGCCGCATCGTCGAGCATCTTGAAATAGGTCGTGCCATGCGCCGCGCCGGCGGCATGGAAATGGCGTTCGTCGATGGTGAAGTGGATGCGGGCCACGCCGGCCTCGACGATCTCCAGCCGGGAATCGAACAGGCGGTTGATCGGCGCGACGGCATAGAGTGCCTCCAACGCCCGGAAATGCGCCGCTTCGCCGGCGGGCGTGTCAGGCAGCGTCACGCGCCTCGACACCCGACAACAATGCGTAGAGCGCATCGGCCGAACCGGCCCCGCGCAGTTTTGCCCGGAACGTCGCATCGCGCAGCGCGCGCGAGACGCGGGCCAGTGCCTTGAGATGGTCACCGCCGGCATCGGCCGGGGAGAATAATGCGAAAATCAGATCGACCGGCAGTTCGTCGACCGCGCTGAAATCGATCGGGCGTGCCAGCCGTACGAAGACGCCGCGCACCGCGCCCGGCGGGTCGAACCGGACATGCGGGATGGCGATGCCGCCGCCAAAGGCGGTCGTGCCCAGTTTCTCCCGATCGGCCATGCGATCGGCAAGCAGCTTCGCATCGACCCCCGTCGCCGGTGCGGCGACGGAGGCGATGTGGGTAAATAACGCCTTGCGGGTGCCGGCGGAGCTATCCGCCAGCACCGTTTCGGGCGTCAAAAGGTCATGGAAATCGTACAAATCAGGCTGCGCGATTGGGCTCGACCCAGCCGATCGTGCCGTCGTGGCGGCGATAGACCATGTTGAACGATCCTGTGCCGCTATTCTTGAACAGCAGCGCGTTGGTATTGCGCAGGTCGAGCATCATCACCGCGTCGGACACGCTGGCATCGGGCACGTCGACCCGGGTTTCGGCGATGATGAGGGGGGCGTCGGGCACCTCCTCTTCCTCCTGCTCGCCGCCGAAGACGGTGTAGCCGGCATTGTCGAAACCGTTGTCATAGCCGCCAGCCTCGTTCATCGCGACGACCTGTGCGGCGTTGCGATCCTTCAGGCGGCGGGTGTAGCGGCGCAGCTGCTTTTCGATCTTGTCGGCGGCACCGACGAACGCGCCCTGCGCCTCCTGTCCGGTGTTATGGCCCTTCAGCACGAGACCCTGCGTCACGTGGCAGACGATGTCGCAGACGAAACCGTTGTCGTGCGGCCCCTTGCTGAAAGTCGCGTTCGCCGAAATCGCGCGCTGGAAATATTTGTCGGCGATGCCCTGGAGACGCTCCTGGACCATCTCCTTCAGTGCGTCCCCAGTGTCGACCTGGTGCCCCGAAACCCGGATGTCCATGTAATCCTCCGTCATTGTGAAATCGTGTGAGCCGCTGAAAGCGGATGGTGTCAACGCCTCACGTCGGCAACTGGCCCCATAACGGGTCCTTCAACGTTGCGACGAAGGCGGCGTGGACCGCACGTTCGTCGGCACTCGGTGCGAAATGCCGCGGCGGCCGTGCCGTTGCCGGCGTAGTGATGCCGACCGTCTCGACGAGGATCGTCGGCGACGTATCGAGGCCGAAGCCGATCTGGCGACCGCCCATCAGCTCGACATAGACCTGTGCGAGCAATTGCGCGTCGAGCAATGCGCCGTGCAGCACGCGACGGCTGCGGTCGATGCCGAAACGGACGCACAGCGCGTCGAGCGTGTGTTTGGCACCGGGATGACGGCTGCGCGCCATGGCCAGCGTATCGACCATGCGGGTAAGACAGATCGGGTCGCGTCCGCACCCGCCCAGTTCGCCGTTCAGAAAGCTGAAATCGAACGTCGCATTGTGCGCGATCAGCGGACTGTCGCCGATGAATGCCAACAGATCGTCGATCGCGGTATGAAAGGCAGGTTTGTCGGCGAGGAACGCGTCGGACAGGCCATGGACCGCTTCCGCTTCCTTCGGCATCGACCGGCCGGGGTTGAAATAGGCATGATAGACATTGCCCGTCTCGACCCGGTTGACCAGTTCGACGCAGCCGATTTCGACCAGCCGGTCACCTTCCGAAAATTTGAAGCCGGTGGTTTCGGTATCGAACACGATCTCGCGCATTGCGACCTTATCCGCCTTCGCCGCCCCCCATGCAAGCGACGAGCGCGGCGACCTGCGCCCTGGTCGCGGCGAGTGTCGTGTCGGTGCGGATAAGATGCGTCGCGCGCTGCCGTTTTTCGGCGTCGGGCAGTTGCGAGGCGAGGATCGCGGCGAAAGCCGACTCGGTCATGGTCGGGCGCGCCAGAACGCGCGCGCGCTGAACCTCCGGGGCGGCGGTGACGACGGCGACCGAGTCGCATCGCGCGTCGCCGCCGGTTTCAAACAATAGCGGGACGTCGAGCACGACCAACGGCGCGACGGCATGGTCGTCGAGGAAACGTTGCCGCTCGGCAGCGACGGCGGGGTGGACGATCGCTTCGAGTCGATGGCGCGCTGCGGGATCGGCGAAAATCCGGTCGCGCAGCGCCTTGCGGTCGACTCCGGCCGGGCCGGTGGTGCCGGGGAAAGCGGCTTCGATGACCGGAAGCAACGCGCCGCCGGGTCCTTGCAGCGCGTGGACGGTGGCATCGGCGTCGAATACCGGCACGCCGAGGTCGCGGAACATGCCAGCGACGGTCGATTTGCCCATGCCGATCGAGCCGGTCAGGCCGAGGATATGGGTCATGGTGTCGCTGACATCGGCGTACCCCCGCGCATGCGGGGGTCCAGGGTTTCACAGACCGACAGTTGCGTTTGGCAACCCTGGCCCCCCGCCTGCGCGGGGGTACGGTGTGGTCGAGGCAGGGTAGTGCGCTTCACGCCACCAGTCGTTCGCGCAGTTCGTCGTCGCGATCGCGGGGCGGGGCGGCACCGAAGAACAGCTCGAACGCCAGCGCCGCCTGTCCGACCAGCATTTCGAGGCCATCGACGGTGTCGAGCCCGCGATCATGCGCCTGCGCCAGCAGCGGCGTTTCGATCGGCGCATAGACCGCGTCATAGACGACCGCATCGTGCGGTAGCGGGGCGAGATCGATATCGAGCGGCGGCTGGCCGGTCATGCCGAGCGTGCTGGCATTCACCAGCAGCTTTACCGCCGGCAAGGGGGCGGTGAGCGGCAGCGCGTCGCCCTTCAATCCGAAGGTTGCGAGGAGCGCGGCGGCCTTGAGCGGATTGCGGTTGAGGACGGTTATCCGGCCGACGCCCAGTTTCGACAGCCCGAACAGGATCGCGCGCGCGGCACCACCGGCACCGATCACCGCGACCGGTTGTCGGGTCAGGTCGAGGCCGGCGATCGGGGCGTGGAACCCGGCGGCGTCGGTATTGGTCCCGATCCAGTCGCCGCCTTCGCCGCGGAACACGGTGTTGATCGCACCGATCGATCCGCGCACATCGCCCGGATCGGCGACATGGTCGAGTGCGGCCAGCTTGTGCGGGACGGTAACGTTGCAGCCGCGCCAGTTCGGATCGGTCCGGCGCGCGGCGAAATAGTCGGCCAGCGCCGCCGGTTTCACCTGGAACCTTTTATACTCGGCATCGATGCCGAGTTGGTCGAGCCAGAAGCCGTGGATCAGCGGCGATTTGGATTGGGCGATCGGATCGCCGATCACTTCGGCATAGGGCTTCATGCGGGCAACATTCCCCGTTGGCGCAAATAGCGCGCGATTTCGAGCAAGGGCATGCCGAGGATCGTCCAGTGATCGCCGTCGATCCGGTCGAACAATTGCACGCCCGGCCCCTCGATCCGGAAACAGCCGACGCAGCCGGCGATCGCCGGCCATTCGGCGTCGAGATAGGTTTCGATAAAGGCGTCGGACAGCGGCCGGACGGTCAGTCTGGCATGGCCGATATGCCGCCAGACCGGACGGCCGCCCTCGACGAACACCGCCGCGCTGAACAGGTCGTGGCGTCCACCGGACAGCGCGCGCAGATGCGCGGCGGCATCGGCGCGGTCGACCGGCTTGTCGAGGACGGTGCCGTCGGCCAGCGCCACCACCGAATCCCCGCCGAGCACCATCGCCCCGCCGACACGGGTCGCGGCGCGCATCGCCTTCATCTCGGCGAGCGCATCGGCCAGATCGCGGGGTTTCAGCTGTTCGCCAGCCAGCGCCGCCTTCGCCGCCTCTTCGTCGAGGCCGCTCGGGATCGCGTCGTGCGGGATGCCGGCGGCGTCGAGCATCGCTCGGCGGGTCGCACTCATCGAGGCGAGGACGAAGCTCATGCGCGCGGCTCGATACGGCGTTCGTTGCACAAAGTGATGATCGCCGCCGCCGTTTCCTCGATCGAGCGGCGGGTGACGTCGATCACCGGCCAGCCATTGTCGGCGAACATCCGCCGCGCGAACGACAGCTCGCGCACCACCGCATCCTGTTCGACATAATCGGTGTCGGGCATCTGGTTGAGCGACAACAGCCGGTTGCGGCGGATCGCGATCAGCCGGTCGGCGCTGGTCGTCAGCCCGACGACCAGCGGGCTGTTCAGCCGGAACAGGATCGGCGGCGGCGGGCTTTCGACGACGATCGGGATATTGGCGGTCTTGTACCCGCGATTGGCGAGATAGATCGACGTCGGCGTCTTGGAGGACCGCGAAACACCGGCGAGGACGATGTCGGCCTCTTCCCAATCCTCCGACGCGATGCCGTCGTCATGGGCGATGGTCCACTGGATCGCATCGACCCGCGCGAAATAGGCGGCGTCGAGGCTGTGCTGCCGCCCCGGACGCGCCTTCGCCTCCTGCCCAAGCAGGCTCGACAGTGCATGGCTGACCGCGTCCATCGGCGCGACGATCGGCAGGCCCAGCGCGGCGCAGCGTGCCTCCAGCATCCGCCGGATCGCCGGATTGACCAGCGTGTAGAGGACCAGTCCGGGATTGACCGCGATTTCGGTCAGAATGCGTTCGAGATGCGCTTCGGATCGCACCATCGGCCAGAAATGCCGCATCGTGTCGACATCGTCGAACTGCGCCAGTGCCGCCTTGGCGATATTCTCCAGCGTCTCGCCGGTGGAGTCGGACAGAAGGTGGAGGTGCAGCCGCATACGGGGCCTTTCTGCACAAGGCTGTGGATAACTCGGGGGCAGGGGCTAGCGTAACTCGCCCCCGCCGCCAAGCTGTGGAAAAGCCCGATATCGATCCCGAGTTATCCACAATCCCGACACAGGCCGCGATTTTATCCACAGCCTGTGGATAACGGGGATGACATTCGGGGAATCGGCGGACTCGCGTGTGTTTCGTCCCGTCAATCTGTTGGCATTTCGGGTAATCCACCATAAGCCCCGTTACCCACCGCCCAACCACTTCCAACAATCCTATTAGATTCTACTTCTTGGTAGAGGAGCGACGACGCTGACCGGTCCTGCATCCCCGAAACCGCTTCTCCAGGTGCTGGCCGGGGGAAAGCCGCCCATGCCGCCGCTGTGGCTCATGCGGCAGGCGGGGCGGTATCTGCCCGAATATCGCGCGCTCCGTGCCGAGAAGGGCGGCTTCCTCGATCTGGTGAACGACCCGGCCGCCGCGACCGAAGTGACGTTGCAGCCGCTGCGCCGGTTCGCGTTCGACGGGGCGATCCTGTTCAGTGACATTCTGATGGTGCCGAATGCGCTGGGGCAGAAGCTGTGGTTCGAAGCGGGCGAGGGGCCGCGGCTGGCGCCCGAATTGCGGACGCGGGCGGCGATCGACGTGCTGGTACCCGATGCGACGATCCTCGACCCGGTCTATGCGACGGTTCGTGGTGTAGCGGCTTCCCTGCCTGCCACGACGACCTTCCTCGGCTTCGCAGGATCGCCATGGACGGTGGCGACGTACATGATCGCGGGCAAGGGTAGTCGCGAGCAGGCCGAGGCGCGGCGTATGGCCTATGGCGATCCTGTCGCGGTGCAGACGCTGATCGACCGGATCGTCGCGATGACGATCGACTATCTGGCGGGGCAGGTCGAGGCCGGGGTCGAGGTGGTACAACTGTTCGACAGCTGGTCGGGCAGTCTTGCGCCGGCCGAGTTCGAACGCTGGGTGATCGCGCCGACCGTGGCGATCGTCGACGGACTGCGGGCACGGTGTGATGTACCGGTCATCGGCTTTCCAAAGGGCGCGGGCGGCAAGCTCGCCGCCTATGCGCGCGAGACCGGGGTCGATGCCATCGGCCTTGATGAGACGGTCGATCCGGTCTGGGCGAACGCGGCATTGCCGGCCGGCCTGCCGGTGCAAGGCAATCTCGATCCGTTGTTGCTGATCGCCGGGGGCGAGGCGCTCGATGCCGGGGTCGACCGGGTGCTGGCGGCATTCACCGACCGGCCGCATGTCTTCAACCTTGGCCACGGCATCCAGCAGGACACGCCGATCGCGCATGTCGAGCGACTGGTGTCGCGGGTGCGGGGGGCATGAGCGGGTTTCTCGGCGGCGCGTATTTCTGGGTGAAGGCGGCGCATATCGTCTTTGTCATCTTCTGGATGGCGGGGCTGTTCATGCTGCCGCGCTATCTGGTGCATCATCAGGAGGGGTTGAACGACCCCGCCGAGCCGCCGCGCTGGATCCGGCGCGAGGCGTTGCTCAAGCGGATGATCCTGACCCCGGCGATGGTGATCGTCTGGGTGCTCGGGCTGCTGCTCGCCGCCAATGTCGGCCTGTTCGACGGCGGGGCTGGGCTGGGATGGCTCCATGCCAAGCTGCTCGTGGTGGTGCTGCTCAGCGGCTACCATGGCTGGGCGGTTAGTTATGCGCGGAAGCTGGCGGCGGGGCGGCCGACCCTGACGCCCAAACAGCTGCGGCTGGCGAACGAATTGCCGGCGCTGGCGGCGATCGCGGCGGTGGTGCTGGCGGTGGTGAAGCCGTTTTAGCAGGGTGATACGCTTGACTTGAAGCGAGCCGCGACCTAGTCCATCCGGCAGTGGTGCCCGGTCCTCGGTGCGCCCGTCCCAGCCGCTTGCGTCCGCTTGTCTTTGCCGACCTTGCCTCCTCATCGCTGATCTGGACCACCCCCCGATGCATCTCAAAGATTTAAAGAAACACGCCCCCGCCGAACTGGTCTCGATGGCCGAGGAACTCGGGGTCGAAGGCGCGTCGACGATGCGCAAGCAGGACCTGATGTTCGCGATCCTGAAGGCGCGCGCCGAGAATGGCGAGCAGATCATGGGCGTCGGCACGATCGAAGTGTTGCAGGACGGCTTCGGCTTTCTGCGCAGTCCGGAGGCCAATTATCTGGCCGGGCCGGACGATATCTATGTCTCGCCCAACCAGGTGCGCAAGCACGGCCTGCGCACCGGTGACACCGTCGAGGGCGAGGTTCGCGCGCCGAAGGATGGCGAGCGCTATTTCGCGCTGAGCAAGCTGGTGTCGGTCAATTTCGACGATCCCGATGCGGTCCGTCACCGCGTCAACTTCGACAACCTCACACCGCTGTATCCCGAGAGCAAGCTGACGCTCGATCAGCTCGACCCGACGGTTAAGGACAAGTCGGCGCGGGTGATCGACATCGTCAGCCCGCAGGGCAAGGGCCAGCGCACGCTGATCGTCGCGCCGCCGCGCGTCGGCAAGACCGTCATGTTGCAGAACATGGCGAAGGCGATCACCGACAACCATCCCGAAGTGTTCCTGATCGTCCTGCTGATCGACGAACGACCCGAAGAAGTCACCGACATGCAGCGCAGCGTGAAGGGCGAGGTCGTGTCCTCGACCTTCGACGAACCCGCGCAGCGCCACGTCCAGGTCGCCGAAATGGTGATCGAGAAGGCCAAGCGGCTGGTCGAGCACAAGAAGGACGTCGTGATCCTGCTCGACAGCATCACGCGCCTCGGTCGTGCCTATAACACGGTCGTGCCGTCGTCGGGCAAGGTGCTGACCGGCGGTGTCGACGCCAATGCGCTGCAGCGGCCGAAGCGCTTCTTCGGTGCGGCGCGTAACATCGAGGAAGGCGGGTCGCTGTCGATCATTGCCACCGCGCTGATCGATACCGGCAGCCGCATGGACGAGGTGATCTTCGAAGAGTTCAAGGGCACCGGCAACTCGGAAATCGTCCTTGACCGCAAGGTGGCGGACAAGCGCATCTTCCCGGCGCTGGACGTCGGAAAGTCGGGCACCCGCAAGGAAGAGCTGCTGGTCGACAAGACCAAGCTGTCGAAGATGTGGGTGCTGCGTCGCATCCTGATGCAGATGGGCACGATCGACGCGATGGAGTTCCTGCTCGACAAAATGAAGAATTCGAAGACCAACGAAGATTTCTTCGACAGCATGAATCAGTGATCGAATGCGCCCTGCGACGTGCCGTCGCAGGGGTCGCATCGATCCGGCCGGCGGGCTGCCAGCCCGACCGACGACGCGGGCTTCGCCCGCGTCCGCCAACAACGAACCGCCCGCCTTTTCGGAAGAGGCGGGCGTTGTCATATCCACGCACCGGCGCTCTTGCGTACGGAGTCTCCAGCCTGCGCTGGGGTGACGTAATGGCGTTACGCCTTATCGCCATCCACCGCTTTTCCCCCTATCGTACCCGTATCACTCCCACGCGAAGGGCTGCCATGAAGATCAACGTCGAAGTCGAGTGCACCCCGGAGGAAGCCCGGCGCGCGATGGGATTGCCGGACTTCACGCCGATCCACGAACGCTATGTCGCCATGCTGGGCGAGACGATGGAAAAGGGGGCCAGCCCCGAATTGCTCAACCAGCTGATGCAAAGCTGGGCACCGATGGGCGAGGCGGGCATGACGTTCTGGCGCAAGATGTTCGAAACGGCGGGCCGTGGCGGCTGACACGATTTTCG
The DNA here is from genome assembly GCF_001421155.1 of Sphingomonas sp. Leaf5. NCBI lineage: Bacteria > Pseudomonadati > Pseudomonadota > Alphaproteobacteria > Sphingomonadales > Sphingomonadaceae > Sphingomonas > Sphingomonas sp. Leaf5. The sequence goes on from NZ_LMJZ01000002.1 coordinate 22,336, forward strand.
CGGTGTCGAGCGGACGTCCGCCTGCCGCGATCGCCATCATACGGATTTCCGGGGCCGGCGCGATCGGCGCGGTCACCCGGCTGGCCGGCGACCTTCCCCGGCCACGGCATGCCGCCATCCGGGCGCTGCGCGACCCGGCGGATGACCAGTTGCTTGATCGGGCGCTGTTGCTGGTCTTTCCGGGACCGACGACGGCGACCGGTGAGGATCTGGTCGAACTACATCTCCATGGCGGGCGGGCGGTCGTTGCCGGGGTCGAGCGGGCGCTGTCTGGTCTGGATGGGCTGCGGGCAGCCGCGCCGGGTGAGTTCACCCGACGCGCGCTGGCGCAGGGTCGCATCGACCTGACCGAAGCCGAGGGGCTCGGCGATCTCCTGTCGGCGGAAACCGATGCCCAGCGGCGGATGGCGCTGGCCAATAGCGACGGGCGATTGCGGCGCGCGGTGGCCGACTGGACGGCAATCGCGACGCGGCTGTCGGCGATGATCGAGGCGGTGCTCGATCATGCCGATGAGGATGATGTCGATGCCGGCGACGATGTACTGGCCGGCGTCCGGCGCGAGGCGGCGACACTGGCCGATACGATCGATGCGGTGTTGGCGGTGCCACCGGTCGAGCGGCTGCGCGATGGCATCCGCGTCGTGCTGGCTGGACCACCCAATGCCGGCAAGTCGACATTGCTCAATGCATTGGTCGGTCGCGAGGCCGCGATCGTGTCGCCGGTGGCGGGAACGACGCGCGACGTGATCGAGATTCCGGTGACGCGCGAGGGGATCGCGTGGCTGTTCCTCGACACGGCCGGCTTGCGCGACGAAGCCGTCGATCCGGTCGAACGGATCGGGATCGACCGGGCGACGGACTCGATCGTGATGGCGGATATCGTGCTGTGGCTGGGTGACGATGCACCGCCGCAAGCGGCATCGGTACTTGCCCTATACCCGCGAAGCGACATTCGTAGCGAAGCCGTTCCAGCGGATCGCGTTGCCGTGTCTGCCGAAACGGGGGAGGGGCTGTCCGAGCTTTGGCGGGCACTGGCCGATCGGGCATCGACGATGCTGCCGAAGGTCGACGATCTGGCGTTGAACCAGCGACAGGCGACCCATGCCCGGACTGCGGCGGCGGCGCTGCGACGTGCTGCAACGCAACTCGACCCGCTGTTGCTGGCCGAAGAATTGCGCTATGGCGTTCAGGCATTCGCGGCGCTGACCGGAATGCGCGCGACCGAAGCGGTTCTTGACGATCTGTTCGGGCGCTTCTGTATCGGCAAATGATGTTCCACGTGGAACCCAGTACATGACCTTTGATGTAATCATCGTCGGTGGCGGCCATGCCGGCACCGAAGCAGCGTCGGCAGCGGCGCGACGCGGCGCGACGACGCTGTTGATCGATTTCGATCCGACACGGATCGGAGCGATGTCGTGCAACCCGGCGATCGGCGGGTTGGGCAAGGGGCATATCGTTCGCGAGATCGATGCGCTCGACGGGCTGATGGGACGCGCCGCCGATGCTGCGGCGATCCATCACCGCATGCTCAACCGGTCGAAGGGATCGGCGGTGCAGGGGCCGCGCGTCCAGGCCGATCGGGTCCGCTATGCGCAGGCGGTGCGCGCGTTGCTGGCGCATCCGAACCTGACCGTCGTTGGCGGAGATACGGTCGCGTTGATGACCGAGGCGAACCGGGTCACCGGGGTCGAACTGGCCGATGGTAGCCGGATCGCCGCCCGGACGGTTGTCCTTGCGACGGGTACGTTCCTCGGCGGTACGATGTTCCGGGGTGAAGAGCGGGCGATCGGCGGACGGGTCGGCGAGCGGGCGGCGACCCGGCTGGGTCAGCAGCTGCGCGATCTGTCGCTGCCGATTGCCCGGCTGAAGACGGGGACGCCGCCGCGACTGGACGGCCGGACGATCGATTGGGCAGTGTTGCCCGAGCAGCCGTCCGATGCGGATATATGGACGATGTCGCCGCTGTCCGATCCGGCGAAGCGATTGCCGCAACTGGCCTGCGTGATCGCCCGGACCACGGCCGAGACGCATGACATCATCCGCGCCGGTCTGGACCGGTCGCCGTTGTTCGGCGGATCGATCGAGGGACGTGGCCCCCGCTATTGCCCGTCGATCGAGGACAAGGTGCATCGGTTCGGCGACCGCGACGGGCATCAGATCTTCCTCGAACCCGAGGGGCTGGATACGCCTCTGGTCTATCCGAACGGCGTGTCGACCTCGCTGCCGACCGACGTGCAGCTGGCGATGCTGCGCAGTGTCGTCGGTCTGGAACGCGTCGACATCGTCACGCCGGGTTATGCGGTCGAGTATGACTATATCGATCCGCGCGCGCTCGGGGCCACGCTTGCGTTGCGGGCGCTGGGCGGGCTGTATTTTGCGGGACAGATCAATGGCACGACCGGCTATGAAGAGGCGGGCGGGCAGGGGCTGATCGCCGGCGCGAATGCCGCCGGTGAGGCGCTGGGACTCGAGCCGCTGATCCTGTCGCGGGAGAGCAGCTATATCGGCGTCATGATCGACGACCTGGTGTTGCAGGGCGTGTCGGAGCCGTACCGAATGATGACGGCGCGGGCCGAGTATCGGCTGCATCTCCGGTCGGACAATGCCGCGACCCGGCTCGGCGCGATCGGTGCTGCGGCGGGTCTGTTGTCGAAGAGGCGGATCGCGCAACAGGTCGAGCGAAGCCAACGGCGTTCGGCGTTGCTGGAGCAACTGTCCGCGCGGCATTCGGCAACCGCACTGGCCGCCAACGGTGCGCCGGTCGCCGGCACCGATACCCGCAGCGGTGGCGAATGGCTGCTGGTGTCGGGGGTTCGGCCGGACCATCTCGGGATCGACGGACAGGATGATGTGTTGGGCGAATTGATCGAAGACGCGCGCTATTCCCCGTATCTCGAACGACAGGCGGCCGAACTGGCGGCGGCAAAGGTCGATCACGTGCGGCTGCCGAACGATTTCGCCTATCGCGCGGTGCCCGGCCTTTCGAACGAAATGGTGGAGCGTCTGACATCGGCGGCACCCGACACGTTGGCGGCGGCCGGTCGCATTCAGGGCGTAACCCCGGCGGCGCTGGTGGCAATCCTGCTGCACCATCGGTCGGGCAAGCTGGCGGCATGACCGAAGCCGAAGCGCGGGCATGGATCGACGAACGGTTCGGGGCGGAGCGGACGGCCGTGTTGGCCCGCTTCGCCGACCGGATCGTCGCCGAGACCGAGAACCAGAATTTGATCGCGGCATCGACGGTCGATCATATCTGGGAACGGCATGTGCTCGATTCGGCGCAGCTGATTCCGTTGGCGAATACCGCCAATGCCGGCGATTGGATCGATATCGGATCGGGGGCCGGCTTTCCCGGGATCGTCGCCGCGATCCTGACCGATCGGCGGGTCGTGTTGGTCGAACCGCGCGCACGGCGCGCTGCGCTGCTCTCGGAAATCGCTGCTGATCTCGATCTTGGCAATATCGTCGTTCACCAGGCGAAGATCGAAAAGCTTCCCGCCACCCGTCCGGCCGCGATCATCAGCGCGCGTGCCGTCGCAAAACTCGTCGCCTTGTTCGCAATCGGCCATCGGCATAGTGACGGCGATACGATATGGGTGTTGCCCAAGGGACGTTCGGCGACCGAGGAACTGGTCGAGGCGCGCGCCGCGTGGCACGGGACGTTTCACGTGGAACACAGTATTACCGATCCGACATCGTCGATCGTGGTCGCCAGGGGAGTGCGCCAAGCATGATTTGCATTGCCATCGCGAACCAGAAGGGGGGCGTCGGCAAGACCACCACGGCGATCAACGTCGGTACGGCGCTGGCCGCGACCGGGTTGGAGGTGCTGATCCTCGACCTCGATCCGCAGGGCAATGCCTCGACCGGGTTGGGCATCGGCCGCAACGATCGTGAATATTCGACCTATGACCTGCTGGTCGGCGACATGATGCTGCACGAAGCGGCGATCCCGACGCGGGTGCCGCGCCTGTCGATCGTCCCGGCAACGGTCGATCTGTCGGGTGCCGAAATCGAGCTGATCGAGTTCGAGGCGCGCACGCACCGGCTCGACCGGGTGGTGGAGGCGAGCGGCGGCAAGTGGGACGTGATCCTGATCGATTGCCCGCCGTCGCTGGGCCTGTTGACGATCAACGCGATGGTAGCGAGTCATGCACTGCTGGTGCCGCTGCAGTGCGAGTTCTTCGCGCTGGAAGGGCTCAGCCAGTTGCTGACGACCGTCGAGCGGATTCGCGGCCGGTTCAATCCGGGGCTGGCGATCCTCGGCGTGGTGCTGACAATGTATGACCGCCGCAACCGGCTGACCGATCAGGTGTCGGACGATGTGCGCGCGGTGTTGGGGAAAGTAGTGTTCGATACGGTGATTCCGCGCAATGTCCGGCTGTCCGAGGCACCGAGCCACGGCATGCCGGCGCTGATCTACGATTATCGTTGCGCCGGATCGGAGGCGTATATCGCACTTGCCCGCGAAGTGATCGCCCGGCTGCCCGGTCTGGCGGAGGCGGCATGACCGAACCGGCAGTTCCGCGCCGCCCGCGCTCGGGCGCATTGGGCCGTGGCCTCAGCTCGCTGCTGGGCGAGCCCGATGGCGAGGGTTCGACTCCGCGCCATGCCGGCCCACCGAGCGGGGTGCGGCAGATGCCGGTGACCGCTCTGTCGCCATTGCCCGGACAGCCCCGTCGCTTCTTCGATGAATCGGCGCTCGACGAACTGGCCGAATCGATCTCGGCGCGCGGGGTCATTCAGCCGATCGTCGTCCGTCCGCATGGCAAGGGCTTTCAGATCGTCGCTGGTGAGCGTCGCTGGCGCGCGGCGCAACGGGCGCGGCTGCATGAGGTGCCGGTGGTCGTCCGCGACTTCACCGATGCCGAGACGATGGAAATCGCGCTGGTCGAAAACATCCAGCGTCGCGACCTGACCGCGATCGAGGAGGCGGAGGGCTATCGCCGGCTGATCGACGAATTCGGTCATACGCAGGAGGCGCTGGCGAATCTGGTCGCCAAGTCGCGCAGTCACGTCACCAACCTGTTGCGGCTGCTCGACCTGCCCAAGCCGATTCAGGACATGGTCGGCGACCAGCGATTGAGCATGGGCCATGCCCGCGCGCTCATCAACGTGCCGGGTGCCGAGACGATCGCCGAAAAGGTCGTCGCGAAGGGGCTGTCGGTGCGCGATGCCGAACGACTGGCGCGTAATGCCCGCGAACCGCGCGACAGCAAGCCGGCGCGGACGCCGCGTCCGTCATCGAACGATACAGAGGGCGATAGTGAAGGCGATGCCGATCTGCGCGCGCTCGAACGCCAATTGGGCGACGTGCTCGGGCTGAACGTCGACATCGTCTTCAGCGAAAAGGGCGGAACGATCACCATCGGCTATTCGACGCTCGATCAGCTCGACATGGTGTGTCAGAGGTTGAGCGGCGAGCGGATCTGAGGGTCCGTTTGGAAACGCGCGGTTGCGCGTTCTGCGGTGCCGGCCCGCTCCCCCTCCCGGCCACCCATTCAGGATACGCTGTGGGTGGCCGGGCGGGGGAGCGGGCCGGCACCGCCTGAAAACTCGCTCTTCCGCGAGTTTTCAAATAGCCACTGACACCCAAAATTTACGCGTCGCCCGTAGGTTAGCGGGCATGACGTTCCAGACCCGCCCGCCACTGCCCGTCCCGGAAACGGCAGCCTCGCACGATGTGGCGGCACCGATCGGGGTTCTTCTCGATATCGCCGGGGCGTCGAGCCGGTTGTTGCTCGACCTGCCGTCGTTACAGGCATTGGCGACCGATCCCGACGACCCGGCGGGACAGGTGGGGCAGGTCGGATCGCTGGTGACGATGCAGGTCGGCCGGATGTGGATCGTCGCCGCCATCCGGTCGATCCGGTTGGCCGATGACGGCATCAACCTGGTTGCGGACGTCGACCTGATGGGGGAGGCGTATCAGCCCGATCCGACGCAGGGACTGCGGGGGTTCCGGCGCGGGGTGACCCGCTACCCGTTACCCGGCAGCCCGGTCTATCCGGTATCGCGCGATGCCCTGCGACAGATTTATGCCAAGCAGGATCGACCGCATATCACGATCGGTCGGGTGCATATGGCACCCGATATGCGAGCGGCGCTGTATGTCGATGCGCTACTCGGCAAGCATTTCGCGCTGGTCGGATCGACCGGTACCGGCAAGTCGACCAGCGCCGCATTGATCCTGCACCGGATTTGCGAAGCCAGTCCGCATGGGCATATCGTCGTGATCGATCCGCATGGCGAATATGGTGCGGCCTTTGCCGATACCGGCGAATTGCTCGACGTGACGAACCTGCAGCTGCCCTATTGGCTGCTCAATTTTCAGGAGCATTGCGATATCCTGTTGTCGCCGGGCGGCGCGGCGCGACAGGTGGAGGCGGATATCCTCGCCCGGTGCCTGCTCGCCGCCAAGGGGAAAAGCCGCATGGCGCAGGACGTCGTCCGGCTGACCGTCGATACGCCGATCCCCTATCTGCTGACCGACCTGTCGAACATCGTCCAAACGGAAATGGCCCGGCTCGATCGTGCCAGCGACAATGCCCCGTTCCTGCGGTTGAAGGCGCGGATCGAGGAATTGCGCGGCGATCCGCGCTACAGCTTCATGTTTTCCGGCATGCTGGTCGCCGATACGATGGCGGCATTCATCAAACGCGTGTTCCGCCTGCCGGCGCAGGGCAAGCCGATCTCGATCATCGACGTGTCGGGCGTGCCGTCGGAAATCACGTCGGTCGTGGTCGCGGTGCTCAGCCGGCTGGTGTTCGACTTTGCGCTATGGTCGCGCGGCGGCGCGTCGCGGCCGGTCCTGCTCGTCTGCGAAGAGGCGCATCGCTATGTTCCGAACGAACGGTCGGGCGCCAATTCGTCGGCGGCGACCATTCTGGGGCGGATCGCCAAGGAGGGGCGCAAATATGGCGTGTCGCTGGGGCTGATCACGCAGCGGCCATCCGATCTTGCCGAAGGGGTGCTGTCGCAGTGCGGCACGATCCTGACCATGCGGCTGAACAACGAACGCGATCAGGCGTTCGTGCGCGCGGCGATGCCGGAAGATGCGCGCGGGTTTCTCGATTCGATCCCGGCGCTGCGCAATCGCGAATGCATCATCGTCGGCGAAGGGGTGACGACGCCGATCCGCGTCGCCTTCGATCCGCTCGAACCCGAACGCTGCCCGGCTTCGGGATCGCCCTCGTTCACCTCGCTGTGGCAGGAACCGGGCGGCGCGGATGCGCTGGTCGAACAAACCATCCGCCGCTGGCGAACGGGACGCTGATCAGCGGGCGGCGACGCCCATCAACCGGCCGACCAGCGAGCGGAAGCGGCCCAGTTCCTGACCCTGCAACCGCTGAACCGTCGCAAAGGCGACCGAGCGTGGATTGACCGGTACGCCGTTCTTCCACAGTTCGTAATGCAGGTGCGGCCCGGTCGACAGGCCGGTCGATCCGACATAGCCGATCACCTGACCGCGCGAAACGCGGGTACCGGGCGCGACGACGATCCGGCTCATATGGCCATAGCCGGTGGCGAGACCACCGCCATGATCGAGCTTTACGAAATTGCCATAGCCGCCATGCCGTCCGGCGATCGCGACGCGACCATCGGTCGTTGCGCGGATCGGGCTTCCATAGGCGGCGGCGAAATCCATGCCCTTGTGCAGGCGGCGGAAGCCGAGCACCGGATGTACGCGCCAGCCGAAATTGGACGAGATGCGCGCGGCGACCGGCCAGATCATCGATCCCTTGCGCTCGCCCACGCCCGCCGGATCGAGCCATTCGGCACGGCCGCCATCCTGCCAGCGTACGAGGCGGACGTCGCGCCGTCCCGTCAGACCGGCATAGAGCAGCTGGCCGAGCTGTACCTCGCCAGTGGCGGCGCGGGCCTGTTCGACGATGATGTCGAAACGATCGTCCTGCCCGACCTGTCCCATCGGGACGAGGCCGGAGACGGTGCGGATATAGGATTCGACCGCCTTGGCCGGAGCACCGGCGGCGCGCGCGGCACGGTACAGGCTGGCCCCGACGCGGCCGCGAATCCGCAAGGGAGTATGGTCGACCGCGATCGGCCGCGCGTCGAGACGCAGCGTGCCGCCTTCGCGCACGACTTCGAGGGCGAGATCGAATTTGGCGCGGAAGGCGAGGCGTTCGAGCGGGCGCGGCTGGGTCGGCGCGTCGCGCCGGCCGAGCGTGATGTCGAGCCGGGTGCCGGGCGTTAGGTCGGCGGGATCGACCCGACCGGCGATCATCGCCGCGACCTGCTGCGCTTCGCCGGCACCGACGCCGGTCCGCTGCAAGGCACCGGCCACGCCGCTGCCGAGCGTCGCCGTCGCCTCGACGACGGGCCGTTCGGGCGTGTTGGCCAGCGGGCGGACGCGTGACGTGGCGGCAAGGCGCATCCCGCTGGTGCCGCCAAGGGCACTGGCCCCGAACGACAGGCTGCGGGCCTCGTCGAGGGCGGTGCCGTCGAGCGTGGCGGGGACGGCGCTGTAGATCGGACGATCGACGCCGGGCGACAGCATCCACACCGCGCTACACATCGCGGTGCAGGTGGCAAGGCCGCGCCACCAGGTCCGCGACCCGAGGTCGGCACCCAGATCTGGAGTCCAGCCGAAGGATTCGATCCGGCCGCGCCACGCGGCGGCGGCGGGAGCGGCGGTGATCGGCGCGCGACCGAAGCGCAGCGCGCTGGTGCCGCCGGCCAGTTCCAGTCCTTCATCGGTGCGCAGGAACACGCCCAACCCCCAGTTTCGGCCGATCGATCCGGCCCGGTGCCCTCCCCCTGTGAAGCGAAGGTTTTAAAGTCAAATGAACCATATGATATTGCCGGCGAAGCTGCGCCGGGGCGTGGGGTGGAAGCGGCGGGACGAAAGCTGTGCATGGAACCGACGAAAGCCGTTGCGCCGCGCGTCGACAGTCCCGATGTTGCGGAGGATGAGCCAGTTCGCGCGTAGCCCGGTCACCGCTGTGCTGGGACCGACCAATACCGGCAAGACCTATCTCGCGATCGAGCGGATGTGCGGTCATGCGTCGGGAATGATCGGCTTTCCGCTACGGCTGCTGGCGCGCGAGAATTACGACCGGGTCGTGGCGCTGAAAGGCGTCGAGAATGTCGCGCTGGTCACCGGTGAGGAACGCATCGTTCCGCCCAAGGCGCGCTGGTTCCTGTGTACCGCCGAATCGATGCCGCTCGAACGGGAGACGGCGTTCGTCGCGCTGGACGAGGCGCAATTGGGGGCCGATCCCGAACGCGGCCATGTGTTCACCGACCGGCTGCTGCGCGCTCGCGGGCGGGAGGAGACGATGATCCTCGGCTCCGATTCGCTGCGGCCGATGGTGCGGGCGTTGGTGAAAGATGCCGAGATCATCTCACGCCCGCGCTTCTCGACGCTCAGCTATGCCGGCGCGCGCAAATTGTCGCGGTTGCCGCGCCGTTCGGCGATCGTGGCCTTCTCGTCCGAAGAGGTCTACGCCGTGGCAGAGGCGATCCGCCGGATGCGCGGTGGGGCGGCGGTAGTGATGGGGGCGCTGTCGCCCCGCACGCGCAATGCGCAGGTCGAGATGTTCCAGTCGGGCGAGGTCGATTATCTGGTCGCGACCGATGCGATCGGCATGGGCCTCAACCTCGACGTCGCCCATGTCGCCTTTGCCAGCCTGCGCAAGTTCGACGGGCGACGGCAACGGCGATTGACCGTCGCGGAAATGGCGCAGATTGCCGGGCGGGCAGGGCGCCACCACCGCGACGGGACGTTCGGCGCGCTGGTCGAGGAAGGACCGAACGCCTTTACCCCGGAAGAAGTGCTGGCGATCGAGGGGCATCATGTCCCCTCGCTCGAACGGCTATACTGGCGGCGCGGCGAACCCGATTTCTCCAGCATCGATGGCCTGATCGACAGCCTGTCGGAACGGCCGACCGACCCGGTGCTGACCGCGGCACCGGAGGCGATCGACCTGATCGTGCTCAAGCGACTGGCCGAAGAGGATTGGGTGCAGGCGCGGACCCGATCGCCGATGATGGTTCGGCGGTTATGGGCGGCATGTGGCGTGCCCGATTTCCGCAAGCTCGGCCCCGATCCGCACAGCCGCTTCGTCGGGCGGATCTTCAGCTATCTGAGCGAGGGGGCGGGGCATATTCCGCACCAATGGTTCGCCGACGAATTGCAGCGGCTCGATCAGATGAGCGGCGATGTCGAGACGATTGCCGGCCGGATCGCGGCGGCTCGCAGTTGGGCCTATATCGCGCACCGCAGCGACTGGTTGCTCGATCCCGAACATTGGGCGGCACGAACGCGCGGCGTCGAGGAGAAGTTGTCCGACGCGCTGCACGACCGGTTGCGGCAACGTTTCGTCGATCAGCGGACGACGCTGTTGCTGCGCCGGATCGGGGCGGGCGCGGCGGACCTGCCGGTCGATGTCGCCAGCGATGGCGCGGTCAGCGTCGACGGCCATGCACTGGGGCGGCTGACCGGTTTCCGGTTCGACGTGTCGCCCGACACGCGGGTTGCCGACAAACGGCTGCTGATCGCCGCTGCCGAAAAGGGGCTTGCAGGCGAGTTGCGCAAACGGGGGGCCGAACTGGCGGTCGCGGGCGATGCCGAACTGGCGCTGGTCGCCGATCCGGGTGGCGTACCGGTGCTGACGTGGAAAGGGCTGCCGGTTGCGACGCTGACCGGCGGGACGACGCTCGACCGGCCGGTGGTGACGCTCGACCGCAGCCTGCATGTGCTCGACCGGGCTGCGCAGGGGCAGGTACGCGATCGGCTGGCGGCATGGCTGCAAGGCGAACTGACGAAGCGCGCGCCGACGCTCGGCGCGCTGGCGGCGCTGGCGCGGGACCCGGCGGCGGGCGGTGCGTTGCGGGCGGTGGCGGCGGCATTGACCGAGGTCGGCGGCATCGCGCCGCGCGACGGGTTCGAGGCAATGCTGCTGCCGCTGAGCGGCGACGATCGGCGGCGGTTGCGCAAGGCGGGGGTCGCGATCGGTACGCTCGACCTGTTCGATGCGCGGCTGTTCAAGCCGGCGGCGGCGCGGTGGCGGGCGGCGCTGCTGGCGGCACGCGACGGCCATCCGGTCGAACCGCTGGCCCCCAATGCCGCGACGGTATTGCCGGCGGGGCAGGGGGCATGGGGCTATCGCCGCTTCGGTCCGCAAGCCGTCCGGGTCGATCTGGTCGAGCGACTCGCCCGCGCGGCGCATGACGCGCGACAGGGTAACGCTCCGTTCGCGCCCGACCCGGCACTGGCCACCTCGATCGGGTTGAAGGTCGAGACGATCGCGCGGATGATGGCGCAACTCGGTTTTCGACCGATCACTGGCGTGGGCGAAGCACCGCAATGGCGCTGGCAGCCGCCGCGCCGCCCTGGCCCGCCGCCGACGCCGGCACACCCGCCGCCGCGTCCCGGCAACGCCTTTGCCGCGCTCGCCGAACTGGCGTTTCGCCGTTGATGGCGGCGCGCACGCCCGAACTGCTTCCGCAGATGCGGATCGACCTGTTCCTCTGGTATGTGCGCCTCGCGAAAACGCGCAGCGCGGCGCAGGCGATCGCGGTCCGCGGGCTGCTGCGCATCGACGGACGACGGATCGAACGTGCCCATTGCCCGGTCCGGGTCGGCATGGTCATCGCCTTTCCGAACGACGGACGCGTCCAGATCTTGCGGGTCGATGCCCTGCCGCACCGGCGCGGGCCCCCCGCCGAAGCGATGACACACTATACCAGGCTGGAACCGACGGGGGCCGCCCCCGTTGACGGAGACGAAGACCCGGCATAACGCGGGTTCGATTCGATTTTCCCGGAGCTTGTTCGACCCATGACCTACGTCGTCACCGACGCCTGCATCCGCTGCAAATACATGGACTGCGTCGAAGTGTGCCCGGTCGACTGCTTCTATGAAGGCGAGAACATGCTCGTCATCAACCCTAGCGAATGCATCGATTGCGGCGTATGCGAACCGGAATGTCCGGCAGAGGCGATCTTGCCCGACACCGAAAGCGGGTTGGAGCAGTGGCTGGAGCTGAACAATACCTATTCGGCCCAGTGGCCTAACGTTACGCGCAACGCCAACCAGACCCCGCCCGATGCCGACAAGTGGAAGGGCGTCGAGAACAAGATGGAGCATTTCTCGGCCGAACCGGGCGCCGGCGACTGATCGGCGCACACCGTCCAACCGGGGCTGTCCCAAATCGTTTCACGTGGAACCACGGCCGCTCGGGCAGGGCGGCCGGGTGGTCGGGCTTTGTACTGGTAATTTTCTTACCAAGATGTTATAGGCTGCGGCGACGGAGGCTATTTACCTAGCTCCCCGCCCGGAGATCACCTTAGCAACGTTCCCTGACCACCTCGCCAGCCGCCGTTCGAACAGCGATTGGCGGAGGACGATGGTATCGGAACGACGACCACGGAAAGGTTACCAATGGCTGCCAAGGCATTGTCCTTCGATGTCGGCGACTATGTCGTTTACCCGAAACACGGCGTCGGCCGTGTGATTGAACTCCAGCGTAGTGAAATCGCTGGCATGCAACTCGAACTCTATGTGCTGCGCTTCGAAAAGGAGCGGATGACCCTGCGCGTTCCGACCAACAAGGCGGAAAGCGTCGGTATGCGCAAGCTGTCGTCGGACAAGACGATGCGCGAGGCGATGGAAACGCTGAAGGGCAAGCCCAAGGTCAAGCGGACCATGTGGTCGCGCCGCGCGCAGGAATATGAAGCGAAGATCAACTCGGGCGACCTTGTGTCGATCGCCGAAGTGGTCCGCGACCTGTTCCGTGCCGACGATCAGCCCGAGCAGAGCTATTCCGAGCGTCAGATCTTCGAAGCGGCGGCCAGCCGCCTCGCCCGCGAACTGGCGGCGATGGAACAGGTCGACGAGCCGAAGGCGCTGGAGCGGATCATCGAGATCCTGCGCGAGGCCGCCGCGATCTATAACAAGGAAAAGACCGCCGCCTGACCGGGCAGCCGGTCGGATCGAACGAGGGGGCGGCCGGAAACGGTCGCCCCTCTTCGTTCGGAGTACTGGCGTCCCTAACCGCCTTGCTGTATAGTATCAGCAATACAGGGGGAACGCAGATGCGGTGGATATTGGCAATGACGCTGGGACTGGCAGGATGCGGCGCAAGTAACACCGAACAGACCGTTGCCGCTCCGCGCGACGACGCTGCCCTGCGCGACTTTACCGGCGTCGCGCTGGCGAGCGACGATCGGGTCGAGATCGTCCAGGGACCGGCCTTCGCCGTGTGGGTCGAGGGCGACAAGGCCGCGCAGGACGGCCTCGACATCCACCGCGACGGCGACATGCTCAAGATCGGCCGCAAGCAGGGCAATTTCTGGGGAAGGGGCCACGACGGCGCGCGCATCCGCGTCACCATGCCGACGATCGCCGCCGCGGTGCTGGCCGGATCGGGCGATATCAGTATCGACCGAACCGGCGAAGACTTTGCCGCGACGCTGAGTGGATCGGGCGACATGACGATCGGCCAGTTGCGTGGCGATCGCGCGGCGCTGACCGTCGCCGGCACCGGCACGATCGCGGCAGCAGGCGCGGTGCGGCACCTGACGCTATCGGTGGCAGGAACCGGCGATATCGATGCCCGACAGGTCAAGGCGAGCGAGGCGAGCGTCTCGATCGCCGGCACTGGCGATATCAGCGCCGACATCCATGGCCCGGTCGAGGTATCGCTGGTCGGGTCTGGATCGGCGACGCTGGGTCGCGATGCGCGCTGCGTGGTGAGTCGCGTCGGCACCGGAACCGTCGACTGCGGCTAGAGCCAAACTCTACCGCGTTTGGTTACTCTCACCCTTCGCCGCCTTTTGCGTCTTTCCCTCCGCCAGCGGGAGAGGGAGGGAGCGGCGCAGCCGCGGAAGGGTGAGGGCGATCACGTTCGATCGAAAGCGACTCTAACATCACGGAACCGAAGGCCGTTTCATCCTCGTCTCCCCGGGCTTGACCCGGGGTCCCGCTTCTTGCTGGTTCTAAACGAAGAACAGCGGGATCCCCGGTCAAGCGCGGATGACGATCACGATAGGTACGAACTTCGGTCAGGCGGCTAGATCACGCCGCTTCGCGCGCCAGCGTCGGGTAATCGGTATAGCCTTCGGCTCCACGCGAATACCACGTCGCCATATTGTCGGGATTGAGCTCGGCACCGGCCTGCAACCGCTGCGGCAGATCGGGATTGGCGAGGAACGGCCGACCGAAGGCGATGGCGTCGGCGATGCCGGCGTCGAGTTCGGCCTGCGCATTGTCGCCGCGATAATCCTGGTTCAGCACCAGCGGGCCGGCGAATACCTTGCGGATCTCGGGCGAGACGCGGGGCTGGGTCGCGCTGCCGAAGGTGCCGTCGGGGCCGGGTTCACGCAGTTCGAGGAACGCGATGCCTTTGTCCGACAGCAGTTTCGCGGCCGGCACGAATACCGATGCCGGATCGCTGTCGATCACCCCTTGCGTATCGCCATTGGGCGAGAAGCGCACTGACGTCCGCCCGGCACCGACTTCCGCAATCAGCCGGTCGACGACCTCGCCGAGCAGCCGGATGCGGTTTTCGGGCGACCCGCCATAGGCGTCGTCACGGGTGTTGGCCCCGTCGCGCAGGAATTGGTCGATCAGATAGCCATTGGCGGCGTGCAACTGCACCCCGTCGAACCCGGCGGCCTTCGCATTGCGGGCGGCACGCGAATAATCGTCGAGCACGCGAGCGATATCGTCCAGCGTCGCGGCGCGTGCCGCTCCATAGGGCTTCTTGCCGTCATAGGTGTGCGCCTGTCCCGGCGCGGTCGTGTCCGACGCCGACAGCGGCGCGGCCCCGTCCAGAAAATCGGGATGCACTACCCGGCCCATATGCCAGAGCTGGGTCACGATCCGGCCGCCGGCGGCATGGACGGCGGCGGTGACCGGCTTCCACGCTTCGACCTGTTCGTCGGTCCACAGCCCCGGCGCGAACGGCCAGCCCAGCCCTTCGCGGCTGATCCCGGTGCCTTCGGAAATCAGCAGGCCGGCCGAGGCACGCTGCGCATAATAATCGGCCATGATCACGGTGGGGACGTGTTCGCGCGTCGCGCGACCGCGGGTCAGCGGTGCCATCAGCACCCGGTTGGGCGCTTCGATATCGCCCAGCGTGATCGGATCGAACAGGGTCGGCATGCAATAAACTCCGGGATATTGTAATTCAGGCGACGATGCGGAGATAGGGCGGTAGGGGGCGGCATGCAGCCGGTACCGCCTGAAACAAAAATTATGCCGCCCCATAGAACACCCCGTCGGGCAGTGGCCGCGGTCATCGTCGCGAACGTCGCGCTGGCGTTCGGACCATGGTTCGTGCGGCTGGCCGATACCGGACCGGTCGCGGCCGCATTCTGGCGGATCGCGCTGGCGTTGCCGGTGCTGCTGGTCGCCGCGCTATGGACCGATCGCCGTGCGTTCGGGCGGGCAGGGTCGATGCTGGTGCCGCTGCTGATCGCGGGCATCGCCTTTGCCGTGGATCTGGGCGCATGGCATATCGGTATCCTGCGCACGACGCTCGCCAATGCGACGCTGTTCGGCAATTGCGCGGTGCTGATCTTCCCGATCTACGGCTTTTTCGCGATCCGCCGCTGGCCGACGCGGGGGCAGGGGGCCGCGCTGCTGCTGGCGGCGGTCGGCGGCATATTGCTGCTGGGGCGCTCGGCCGAATTGTCGTCGCGCCACCTGGCGGGCGACCTGTTCTGCGTGCTCGCCGGCATCCTGTATGCGGGGTATTTCATCGCGATGCGGCGGGTGCGCCGGACGATGGCACCCGTGCCCGCGCTCGCGCTGTCGAGCATCGCCAGCGTCCTGCCGCTGCTGTTGCTGGCGATGGCATTGGGGGAAACGATCCTGCCGACGCAATGGGGACCGCTGCTGGCACTGGCATTGGTCAGCCAGATCGCGGGGCAGGGGCTGATGATCTATGCGCTGGGCCATCTCAGCCCGCTGGTCGTCGGCCTTGCGCTGCTGGTCCAGCCGCTGGTCGGCGCGACGATCGGCTGGGCGGCGTATGGTGAGCGCCTGACCATGCTCGATGCGGTCGGCGCGGTGCTGGTCGCCGTCGCGCTGGCCGTGGTCAGCGCGCAGCGGCCGGCGGCGCGCGCTTAAACTCCCGCCCGGCCCAGATCGACGAGCGCCTCGCCGAAGCGGGCGATGTCGCCCGGCGCGAAGCCGGCGATGTTGATCCGGCCCGATCCCGCCATGTAGATGCCGTGCGTCGCGCGCAGCCATTCGATCTGGGTCGGCGACAGCGGCAGCGTGGCGAACATGCCCTTGCCGCGGGCCAGCGGGGCCAGATCGGCCGAACCCGCTTGCCCGATCGCCGCCAGTTCGCTGCGCAACCCCTGCAACCGGGTGCGCAGCGCATCGAGTTCGCGACGCCAATCGGCGGCGAGATGTTCGTCCTCCAGCACGATCCGCACCGCCGCCGCACCATGATCGGGCGGCATCGACCAGTTGGCGCGGGCCAGCGCCAGCAGGTTCGACAGGACGATGTCGCGTGCCTCCGCGTCGGGTGCGGTCGCCCACAGCGCGCCGGTGCGTTCGCGGTACAGCCCGAAATTCTTGTCGCAGGAATAGGCGACCAGCGCGAACGGTACCGCGTCCAGCACCGCGCGGGTCCCTGCCGCGTCGGTGGTCATGTCGTCGCCCAGCCCCTGATAGGCGAGGTCGATGAACGGCACGATACGGCTGTCGGCGATGGCGGCGGCGATCACCTGCCAATCGTCGGCGGTCGGATCGATGCCGGTCGGATTGTGACAGCAACCGTGCAGCAGGATCGCGTCGCCCGCCTCCGCCTGACCGATCGCGGCGCGGATCGCGGGCAGGTCGATGGTCTGCGCGTCCACGTCGAACATGGCATGCGGAACGACGACGATGCCGGCGGCGGCGAAGACCGGCGCATGGTTGGCCCAGCTCAGCTGCCCGATCAGGATGCGACGCACCCCCGCCTTGGCCAGCAGTTCCGCGCCCAGTCGAAGCGCACCGGTCCCGCCCGGCGTCTGCAACCCGCAGCGGCGATCGGCGGCGGGAGCAGTGCCGAACACCAGCGGTTCGAGCAGCGCGACGAAGCCCTTGTCGCCCTCCGGTCCCAGATACGCCTTGCTGTCCTGCGTCGCGATCAGGCGCATCTCGGCCTGCTTCACTGCCTGCATCACCGGGGTATGGCCGTGATCGTCGCGAAACACGCCGACACCCAGATCGATCTTGTGCGCGCGCGGATCGGCGCGGAACGCACCGATCAGGCGCAGCAAGGAGTCGGCGGGCTGGGCGACCAGCGAACGAAACGGCATGAACATCCCCGAAATGGCGGTAACGTCCGCGCCTATAGGCCGATCGATGCGGCGAAGGCAGGAAAAACGCGTACCGCTTTCGGACGATACCCTATTCGTCGCGATGCCCGGCGAGGAAGCGTTCGAGATCGTCGCTGCCGCCGATGCGCTCGCCATCAATGAAGACTTGGGGGGTGGTGTCGACGCCCTGTTCAGCCTTGTAGGCGTCGACTTCTTCGCGCGACCGCAGGATATGGTCGTCGACGGTATAGCCGGCGGATTGCAGCAGCTGCTTGGCATGGACGCCGAACGGACAGGTGTGGTCGGGCAGGACCATGCGATAGAGGGTGGCGTTCCGCGTGTCGGCCATGATGCATTCCTTTTGCTGCAGTCGGTCCCCGCCACAGCGCCCGGACGATGCGCCGGTTCCGCCGTTGCCGTTTGCGCCGCCACATCCTAGCTAAGGCGGATGATGGAGGATGCGATGGCCCCGCTGGCACCTGCCGACCTGACGCTCGACGAACTGCGCGCGGCGCTTGCGCCGCTGGTCGCTGCCAATGCCGCGTTCGACGGCTGGAACGACAAGGCGGTGGCGGCGGCGGCACAGACCTTCGGTGCCGATGGCGATGTCGCGCGGCTGGCCTTCGCAGGCGGCGCGGTCGACATGATCGATGCGTGGTTCGGCGAGATCGACCGGCGGATGATCGAGGCGCTGCCCGCCGATCGCCTGTCCGCGATGAAGATCCGCGAGCGCATCACCGCGTTGGTCGAGGCGCGGCTGGCGGCGGTTGCGGGTGAGCGCGAGGCGTTGCGCCGCGCGCTGGCGATCCTCGCCATGCCGCAGAATGTCGCGCGGGCGGCCAGACTCGGCTGGCGGACGGTCGACCTGATGTGGCGGCTGGCCGGTGATACCGCGACCGATTACAATCATTATACCAAGCGGACGATGCTCGGCGCGGTCTATGCCGCGACCATCACCGTGTTCCTCGACGACGAAAGCGGTGGC
The DNA here is from genome assembly GCF_001421155.1 of Sphingomonas sp. Leaf5. Classification (NCBI taxonomy): domain Bacteria; kingdom Pseudomonadati; phylum Pseudomonadota; class Alphaproteobacteria; order Sphingomonadales; family Sphingomonadaceae; genus Sphingomonas; species Sphingomonas sp. Leaf5. Next base: position 40,607 of record NZ_LMJZ01000002.1, read on the forward strand.
CATGCCGATACCCGCGCGTTCCTCGCGCGGCGGATCGACGGCATCATGCGCTTCGAAAAGTTCAAGGGGCGGATGCTGGCGTCGCGCGATCCCGAACGGCGGTTGAGCCTGTCGCGCTTCATCGGGCGATTGCGCTATCCCGCGGTCTGAACCCCCAAAGAATCCGCTTTCATTGGCGCGGGCTTATTGCTAATTAGTCGCAATGCTCGCTCCCAATCTGAACCTCGCCCAGTTGCCGCGGACCCAGCAGGCCACGGTCGCGTCGATCGAATGGGAACGGATGTCGCTGACCGAGGCACGGCGCCTGCGCGAATTCGGGCTGGACGAGGGCGTCGATATCGAACTGCTCCACCGCGCGATGCTGGCCGGTGGGCCGTTGGCCTGTCGGATCGGGCGGATGACCGTGGCGTTGCGCGCGCATGTCGCCGGCGCGATCCGTGTCGCGCCGCTGGCGGGCTGATCGACCGGACCCGACGTGAACCCTGCACCTCTGGTAGCACTTGTCGGCAATCCCAATGCCGGCAAGACCGCGCTGTTCAACGCGCTCACCGGTGCCCGGCAAAAGGTCGGCAATTACCCCGGCGTGACCGTCGAACGGCATTCGGGTCGCCTCGCGCTAGACGACGGGCGTCCGATCGAACTGGTCGACCTGCCCGGCACCTACAGCCTCGATCCGTCCAGCCCCGACGAAGCGGTCACCCGCGACGTGGTCCTCGGGCGGCAGGCGGGCGAGCGGGTGCCCGATGCGATGATCGTCGTCGCCGATGCGACGAATCTCGACAATCACCTGCGCTTCGTCCTGCAGCTGAAGTCGCTGGGGCGGCCGATGGTGCTGGCGCTCAACATGATCGACATGGCGGCGCGCGACGGGCTGAAGATCGATCTGGCCGTGCTGTCCGCCGAACTCGACCTGCCGGTGGTGGCGACGGTCGCGGTGCGCAAACGCGGTCTCGACGAATTGCGCGCGGCGCTGGCCGATGCGCTGTCGCGCGCGCCCCGTTCGGCGGCGATCGACGGGGTCGAGGCCGATATCCGCCATTTCCAGCGCGAGGCGCGCCGCATCGCACGCACCGCCGTGGTCGAACAACCCCGGTCGCGTGCCGTCACCCGCAGCGTCGATCGCATCGCGCTGCACCCGGTCGCCGGCCCGATCCTGCTGTTCGCCATCCTGTTCATCATGTTCCAGGCGGTGTTCAGCTGGTCCGAAGCGCCGATCGGCTGGATCGAGGGGGGGCAGGGCTGGCTGGCTGATACCGCCATGGCGAACCTGCCCGCCGGTTTCCTGCGCAGCCTGCTGGTCGAAGGGGTCATCAACGGCGTCGGATCGGTCGTGGTGTTCCTGCCGCAGATCCTGATCCTGTTCGTGTTCATCCTGCTGCTCGAAGCATCGGGTTACATGGTCCGTGCCGCGTTCCTGATGGACCGGTTGATGAGCGGCGTCGGCTTGTCGGGGCGGGCCTTCATCCCGCTGCTGTCGTCGTTTGCCTGTGCGATTCCCGGCATCATGGCGACGCGATCGATCGACGATCCCAAGGAACGGCTCACCACGATCCTGATCGCGCCGCTGATGACCTGTTCGGCGCGCCTGCCGGTCTATGCCGTCGTCATCGGCGCGTTCATTCCGGCTCGGGCAGTGCTGCCGGGCGTGGGGTTGCAGGGGCTGGTGCTGCTGGTGCTGTACCTGACCGGTATCTTCGGCGCGGTGATCGCCGCGTTCGTACTGCGCCGGACCGCGACCAAGGGCGTGGGTGGCGGATTTCTGATGGAAATGCCGCGCTATCAGCTGCCATCGATCCGCGACATCGCGATCGGCCTGTGGCAGCGCGCCTATGTCTTCCTGCGTCGCGCCGGCACGATCATTTTGCAGGTAACCGTCGCGCTGTGGCTGCTGACCTCCTATCCGGTCGCGCCGGCGGGCGTGAAGCAGTCGGAATATTCGATCGCGGGCCGGATCGCATCGGGGCTGGAGGTCGTGTTGCGGCCGATCGGCTTCAATCACGAAATGTCGCTGGCAGTGATCCCGGCGATGGCGGCGCGCGAGGTCGCGGTGTCGGCGTTGCAGACCGTCTATGCGATCGACGCGGCGGATGAGGAACAGGGCGCGCAGGAGCTGGGCGGGCGCCTCGCCGGGCGATGGAGTCTCGCCACCGCCCTCGCCTTCCTCGCTTGGTTCGTGTTCGCGCCGCAATGCCTGTCTACGATCGCGGTGGCGCGGCGCGAGACCAATGGCTGGAAATGGCCGCTGGTGATGATCGTCTATCTGTTCGCGCTGGCCTATATCGCGGCGGGTGCGACCTATTGGACGGCGGTTGCCTTCGGGCTGGGATAGGCGTTTCGTCCTACTTCGATCCCTACTCCTCCAGCTTCGCCCCATCGAGCAACGCCTTGCGCCGCGCGGCATCGGCGTCGTCGCGTGCCTTGTCGGCGGCGGTCCGGCCGAATTTCGCGCGATTGGCATCGGCTTCCTGCGCCCGGTCCGCCTTGGCGCGGGCCTTGCGGAAACGGTTAAGGTTGATGACGTCGCCCATGGCTGCTCCTCCTGCGACGAAATCTGCCGTGGCGCCGCGCGATTGACCAGTCCGAAACGCATTTGCCGCCATGGCTCGTCCGGCGTAGCGGGCGTGGCGACGGAACAGGGGCACTATGCGGTATCGGACGGGAACGGGCAGGACATGGGCGCTCGCGCTCGCGCTCGCGCTATCGGCGACCGCCTGTGGCGGCGGCAGCGGCGAGGCGGAGGGCGGGACCGTCGTCGCCCCCACCCCGACGCCGACACCAGCAGCTTCGCCGACACCGACGCCTGCCCCGACCACGACCGCCGGCTGGTGGCGACCGACCGCGGCGACGACGTGGCAGTGGCAGTTGAGCGGGACGATCGACACCCGCTACGCCGTCGACGCCTATGACATCGACCTGTTCGACGCACCGCCCGCGACCATCGCCTCGCTCCACGCCGCCGGGCGGCGGGTCATCTGTTATTTCTCCGCCGGATCGTCCGAAAACTGGCGCAGCGACGACGGTGAATTCACCGCTGCCGATCGCGGTGCGACGCTCGACGGCTGGGCAGGGGAGCGGTGGCTGTCGGTCACCTCGACCAATGTCCGTCGGGTGATGGCGCTTCGCCTAGATCTGGCGAAGGCGAAGGGCTGCGACGCGGTCGAGCCGGACAATGTCGACGGTTACGCCAATCGCAACGGCCTGGGCATCACCGCCGACCAGCAGCTCGACTATAACCGGTTTCTCGGCACGCAAGCGCATGCGCGCGGGCTGGCGGTCGGGTTGAAGAACGATCTCGATCAGGTGGCGGTGCTCGCCCCCGCCTTCGACTTTGCGGTCAACGAACAATGCCATGAATATGCCGAATGCGACCGGCTGACCCCGTTCCTGACCGCCGGCAAGCCGGTGTTCGTGGCGGAGTATAAATCGGCCTATCGCACCAACAGCGGCGGTGCGCGCGATGCGTTGTGCGTCGCGTCGCGGGTGCAGGGGCTGCGCACGCTGGTGCTGCCGGTCGAGCTCGACAACCGCTTCCGCTTCAGCTGCGACGACTGACCTATCCACTGGCATTGAGGACCGCAGTCGCATAACAGCGACGATCAGGGTTCGAACGAGGAATTTTGCCATGGCTGGCAGCGTGAACAAGGTAATTCTGGTGGGCAATCTGGGCCGCGACCCGGAGTCGCGCTCGTTCCAGAATGGTGGCAAGGTGGTGAACCTGCGCATTGCCACGTCGGAATCGTGGAAGGACCGCAATTCGGGCGAGAAGAAGGAAAAGACCGAATGGCATTCGGTCGCGATCTTCAACGAAGGGCTCGCCAACGTCGCCGAACGGTTCCTGCGCAAGGGGTCGAAGGTCTATATCGAGGGCCAGCTGCAAACCCGGAAGTGGCAGGACCAGAACGGCCAGGACAAATACAGCACCGAAATCGTGTTGCAGGGCTTCAATAGCGTGCTGACGATGCTCGACGGTCCCGGTGGCGCGCAGGGCGGCGGCGGCGGTGGTCGCAGCGGTGGCGGCGATTTCGGCGGCGGGGACGATTTCGGCGGCGGCTCGGGTGGCGGTGGCCAGAGTGGCGGATCGCGGGGCGGCAGCGGCGGCGGCTTCAATTCGGGCGGCAACAAGGGCGGTAATTTCGGCGGCGGCTTCGGCGACGATCTCGACGACGACGTGCCGTTCTGATCGTCGCCGCCGCCGGCGATCACCGGCGAAGGACGAAGGTCGTGATCGATCGGGGCTGCGCGACCATCGTGCGCCCCGCGACCGGCGCGGCATTGTGCGTCGCGTCGGTCACTACCGTTTCGGCAAGGTGATAGCCGGTACCGGCCAGCGACAGGTCGCGGCGGACCGGCCCCGCATTCACATGCACCACGACCAGCGTTGCGCGATCGGGTGACAGCGCGGCGATGCTGTCGATATCGTCGATCGGGATCAGCCGGTATCCGGGTCGGACATAGCGGCTGAAATTGGCCATCGTCCAATATTTGCGGGTGATGTGGATCGACTGCGGACCCGGGGCGGGCGCGGTCAGGTCCATCTTGATAAGACCCCAATTCGATCCGGGCTTGCCGTTGCGCCCGCTCAGCGTCTCGACCGCCTGCCAGAATACCCACGCGGCGGGTTCCAGCCGCCGGAAATCGCCGACCAGATGCTCGGCAAAGGCCAGCGGCGTCGTCATGCTCTCGAAATTCTCGAGGTCTTTGTCGGCGCTCATGTCGTGCTCGCTCATCCACAGGCGGATATTGGCGGCACGTGCGATGTCGCGGACGGCGGTCTGGTGGACATTGCCATAGCTGTGGACGTTCAACTGCCCGACCCGCGCCCGCGTTGCTGCGTTCCAGCCGGCCCAATCGGCGACGAACAGCGTCGAATTGGTTTCGTCGGGCGCGGCGATCACCGTCTTCAGCCCGCGTGCCTTCAGCGCGGCGTCGGCGGCATCGATCATCATGCCCTGTCGCGCCGGGCTCCAATGCGCGCCTTCCTGCGTATTGGCGGCGAACCAGTAATCGGTGTTCGGCTCGTTGACCGGCGACAGCGTGCGAAAGGCGATGCGGTGGCGGCGCTGCAACTCGTCGACCACCCGCGCCAGATAGGTCGCGAACTGCGGTTCGGCCCCGGGCCGCAGATTGTCGTCGGTGCCCTTGGTCGCGCCCGATACGCGCCCGCTGACGGTCATGAACCATGGCGGCGAGTTGGAGAAGGCTTCGAAGATCGGCTGGCGGACGCGCTCTCGGATCGCGTCCAGCCACCAGCGCTGAGCGGCATCGGCCGACCAGTCCCACATCGCCGGATCGTCGGCCCGCCACCAGTCGCTGCCGGTCGCGCCCGCCGGCTTGCGCCAGAATCCCGGCACCGCCGCGCCGGTCCGCAGATAGGGCGGCGTGTCGGCGGCATTGCCCCCGCCGATATTGTAGCGCGCGATCGTCCAGCCGAGGCCGTTGCAGCCGTAGAACAGGTCGGCCAGCCGGTCGCGCGTTTCGGGCGGATAGCCGCCGGTCACGTTCGCGAACCATGCGAGCGCCGTGCCCCAGCCTTCGAAGGTCGTGCCCGGCCGGTCGGTTGCGACGCGCAGCGGGATCGCGACTCTGGCAGGGTCCGCAGGTGGTGGTGCCGCTTGTGCCATGGCAGGCATCACCGGGGCGGCCCATAGCAACGCCGCCGCCACCATGCCCGTCGCCCATCGCCGTTCCGCCATTCTCGTTCCTCCCTTGCCACGCGGTACGCCCCGGCGAACCGACCCGAACCGCACTTCGGCGATTGCATCGTCGCTCCGATCGTATATTGTCTGACAAAACTAATCTAGGGAGAGCCGTGTGAATTTTGGCAGGATGCTGGCCGGGGTCGGCCTGATGGCATTGGCGGTACCGGCGGTGGCGCAGGCGCCGAAGGTCGATCCGGTGCAGGTCGATCCCAAGCGGCCCGATTGGGAAAATCCGGCGGTCTATGCGCGGGGCAAGATGCCGGCGCGGGCGACCGGCTTCGCCTTCGAAACCCGCGAGGGTGCGCTCGCCGGCGACCGGACCCGATCGAGCCGCTTCCTGTCGCTCAACGGCGACTGGCGCTTCAACTTCAGCCCGTCGGTCGACGGCGCGCCCAAGGGGTTCGAGGCCCCGGGCTATGACGTATCGGCGTGGAAGACGATTCCCGTGCCGGCGATGTGGCAGGCGCAGGGGTACGGCCAGCCCAAATACAACAACATCACCTATCCGTTTCCGGCCAATCGTCCGCTCGTTCCCCACGACACCAACGAAACGGGTTCCTATCGCCGCGACTTCGATGTGCCCGCGACGTGGAGCGGCGACGACGTGATCCTGCATATCGGTGCGGCGGGATCGGCGTACCGGGTGTGGGTCAACGGGCAGGAAGCCGGCTATTCCGAGGACAGCAAGCTGCCGTCCGAATTCGACGTGACGCGCATGGTCCGGCCCGGTCGCAACACGGTGGCGGTACAGGTCATCCGCTGGTCCGACGGGTCGTATCTGGAGGATCAGGATTTCTGGCGGGTGTCGGGGATCGAGCGCGAAGTCTATGTCGCGGCGGTGCCCAAGACGCGGATCGCCGATATCTTCGTCCATGCCGGGCTGGACCCGGCGTTTCGCGACGGGCGGCTGGCGGTCGACGTCGCGGTGAAGGGCGCGGCCCCGGCCAAGGCGCGGATCGTCCTGCTCGACGGCACAAACGAGGTCCTGTCGCGCGAGGCGGCGGTCGGCGGGCGGGGTGATGCGCGCAGCGTCACGATCAGCGCCGACGTGCCCGGCGTGCGGCAGTGGAGTGCGGAGACGCCCAACCTCTACACGCTGCTGGTCGAACTGGTCGATGCGCAGGGCCGGGTGATCCAGTCGACGCCGCAGCGGATCGGGTTCCGCGACGTGCGGATGCTGAACGGCAAGGTCAGCGTCAACGGCCGCCCGATCGTGATCCGCGGCATCAACCGCCACGAACATGATCCGGTGACGTTTCACGTCATTTCCGACGAATCGATGCGTCGCGACATGGAGTTGATGAAGCGCAACAACTTCAACGCGATCCGTACCTCGCACTATCCCAACGACCCGCGCTGGTACGCGCTGGCCGACGAGATGGGCATGTACGTGATGGACGAGGCCAATATCGAGAGCCACGCGTATATGGATTACGCGAACAAGCATCCCGAACTGCGCCCCAAACTCCAGATCGGCTTCGATCCGGCATGGGAGGGCGCGCATGTCAGCCGGGTGATGAACATGGTCGAGCGTGACAAGAATCACCCCTCGGTGATCTTCTGGTCGCTCGGCAACGAAGCCGGCATCGGGCCCAATTTCGAAAAGGCCGCCGCCGCGATCCGCAAGCGCGACGGGGCCCGGCTGGTCTCCTATCTCGGCTGGGGCACGCTCGACTGGGATCACCAGCCCAACCCCTATGTCGATATCTATGCACCGATGTACGACGACGTCGAGAAGATGGTCGACTGGGCGAAGGACCCGAGCCGCAAGCAGCCGATGATCCAGTGCGAATATGCCCATATGCAGGGCAATTCGGGCGGCAATTTCAAAGAATATTGGGACACCATTTACCGCTATCCCGACAAGTTGCAGGGTGGCTTCATCTGGGATTGGGTCGACCAGTCGATGTACCGCGCGAACAAGGACGGCAAACGCTATTGGGGCGATGGCGGCGAGTACGGCCCCAATCCGGGCGGCGATATCGAGTTCGGCGACGGGCTGAACCAGCCCGATCGCACCCCCAATCCGCAACTCTATGAGGTGCAGAAGGTCCTGTCGCCGATCCAGTTCGAAGGGTTCGATCCCGCAACCGGCCGGCTGACCGTCCGCAACCGCCACGATTTCCGCGACCTGTCGGGCTTCGCGTTCGACTGGGTGGTCGAGGAGGACGGGGTGGCCGTCGCGACCGGGGCGTTGCCGCCGCTCACCACCGTCGCGCACGGGACCGAGGCGGTGACGGTGCCGCTGACGTCGGTGCCGCGCAAACCCGGCGCGGAATATTTCGTGACGGTGCGCGCGCGGGCGAAGCAGGGTGCGGTGCCGATGGTCCCCGCCAACTATGTCGTTGGCTGGGAACAGTTCGCGCTCGGCAAGACGGTCGCGCCGGTAGCGGTGCGCAAGGGCACGGTGACGATCGCCGACAGTGCCGATGCGGTCCGCCTGTCGGCGAACGGTGCGTCGCTGTCGATCGATCGCAAGACCGGGTTGCTGGAGGGGTATCGCAGCGGCGGGACGACGCTGGTGCAGGGCGGCGCGCCCAATTTCCATCGCGCGCCGACCGACAACGACCTCGCCAACGGCAACCTTGCCGATACTTCCGCATGGGAACCGGTCGCCGACAATCGGCAGGTGCGGTCGGTGACGGCGCAGCGTGGGCCGGACGGAACGGCCAATGTCCGCGTCGATTATGAAATGGGCGCGGGCGCGGCGTCGTTCGTCACGACCTACACCATGGCCGGCGACGGTTCGGTGGCGGTGGTCGGCGACTTCGTGCCGCTGAAGAGCGATCTGACCGCGCCGATCCGCATCGGCATGGCCTATACGCTGCCGACCTCGCTGAAGACGGTCGAATGGTATGGCCGCGGCCCGCACGAAAGCTATGTCGATCGCAAGACCAGCGCGGCGATCGGCCTGTGGCGCGGTGCCATCGCCGACCAGAACCATGACTATATGCGGCCGCAGGATACCGGCAACAAGGTCGATGTCCGCTGGATGGAGTTGAGCGGTACCGGACGCGGCGTCCGCGTGGTCGGCGACACGCCGCTGATGATGCAGGCGCTGGCCTTCCCCTACACCGACCTCGATCGCCGCACGCCGGGTACGTGGAAGTCGAGCGATATCGTGCCGCACGATCATGTCACGCTGAACATCGATGCCGCGCAATGGGGCGTGGGTGGCGACACGACGTGGAGCCATGTCGGCCAGCCGCACATGGAATATCGCACGAAGCTGGTGCCGACGCGCATCGCCTTCCGCCTCGAACCGTTCGGCGGCGAAGGGACGACGCCGGACAAGGCGCGCCCGGCCCGCGCGACCGAGGCGCAGTGATGCGGGGCGGGAGCGTCGCGGCGGTGCTAGTGGCGGGGCTGCTGGTCGCCGCCGCCGCGCCCGCGCCGCGCTGGGACAGTCCCGGCGCGGCCAATCCGCTGCTGCCGGGCTATTTCGCCGATCCGTCGATCGTCCGTGACGGCGCTCGCTGGTATATCTTTGCCACGATCGATCCATGGGGCGACGACCGGCTGGGGCTATGGACGTCGGACAATGGCCGCGACTGGCGCTTCTCGCTGCCCAACTGGCCGACCAAGGCGGCGGCGACCAGCCCCAGCTCGGGCGATTCGAAGGTCTGGGCACCATCGGTGGTGAAGGCCGCCAATGGCCGCTGGTACATGTATGTCTCGGTCGGCAGCGAGGTGTGGGTCGGCAGCGCCGCTTCCCCCGCCGGGCCATGGGCCGATGCCAATGGCGGCAAGCCGCTGATCGCCAAGGCGTTCGCCCCCGACTATCACATGATCGATGCCGAAGCGTTCATCGACGATGACGGGCAGGCCTATCTTTATTGGGGATCGGGCTGGAACTGGACCAACGGCCATTGCTTCGTCGTGAAGCTGAAACCCGATATGGTGACGTTCGACGGGACGCCCCGCGACGTCACCCCGGCCCATTATTTCGAAGGGCCGTTCATGGTCCGGCAGGGCAAGCACTATCTGCTGACCTATAGCGACGGCAAGACGACGACCGACACCTACAAGGTCCGCTATGCGATCGGCGACACGCCGTTCGGACCGTTTCGTGAGGGACCGGACAGTCCGATCCTGTCGACCGATGCCGCGCGATCGGTCATCAGCCCCGGCCATCACGCGGTGTTCCGCTCGGGCGGCCAGCCCTATATCCTGTATCACCGGCAGGGCCTGCCCTTTCCGCCGCCGGGCGACGCGGTGCTGCGACAGGTCGCGGTCGATCTGCTGACGATCCGGCCCGATGGCAGTATCGCCAAGGTGGTGCCGAGCCATGGCGGCGCGGTGAACGGCTTCACGGCGCATCGCGACCCCGGCTTGCGCTGGCGGGCGAGCGGACAGGGCAGCGACGCGCTGCACGGACCGGCGCGGGCGGCGGACGATAATTATGCGACGTGGTGGACTCCGGCGGCAGGGGCAGCGCCGCTGCTGACCGCCGATCTGGGCGCGATCCGTCCGGTGCGCGGCAGCGCCGTGCGAATGCGCTTCCCCACCCATCATTACGCCCTGTCGGTGGAAGGATCGCGCGACGGTCGTGTCTGGCAAAAGCTGGCAACGGCCCATGCCGCGACCGGATCGCCGATCGACCTGCACCACCCCGCCCGCGTCCGCTATCTGCGGTTGCGGGTTCCCGCCGATGCCGGGGTCTGGGAATGGACGCTGCGGTAGGGGGTGGGCCCAACGGCCTCAACGTGCGGACGTTGTCCTTCGCAAGCTCGGACCGATCGACATTCAGCAATACCTACGGAATTTCGTCATTCCCGCGCAGGTGGGAATCCATACACGCCGACGGTTTGGCTCGATCCGCGACGCTGGCGGATATGGACTCCCGCCTGCGCGGGAGTGACGAGAGGGGATGAAGCGCTATTCCTGCGCCCAGCGAACCGAATCTCGATCCCGCCTAGGATGGCGCAATCGACGTCCGTTTCATCATCGTCACGCCGGGCTTGAGCGAGACCTTTGCGACAGTACCGGTTCCCGTCCCCTGCCGTACTCCCGCGCAGGCGGGGGGCCAGGGTTCCAGGCGCAAGCCGTTGTTATGCTCGGCTCTGGACCCCCGCCTGCGCGGGGGTACGGTGCGTTTCTGGCCCAGCTTGCGACTTTCGCAGAGGTCTTCACTTGCCCCGGAGTCCCGCTTCTTGGCCGCCATGATCGAAGAACAGCGGGATCCCGGGTCAAGCCCGGGACGGCGATATCGACGGTGCCTTCGACCGGACCGTTGACGCAAATCTACCTAATAAAAGGTATTTCTGCACGATATGGCGGATCGGGTGGCGGGGGTAGGATCGGCCATGCCCAACGAGTTCACTCCCGCGCCGATCGCCGTCTCCGAATCCGAAGACCGCGACTATCTGCTCAAGCGGGCCGATCAGCATCGCCGTCAGGGCGAACGATGCGACCCGGTCAGCCGGTCGCTTCATGCGAGGTTCCAGCGCCTCTATGAGGATCGCGCCGCGGCACTGCCGCCGGAAAGCGACTGATCCCCTTGCCAGCGTTGCATTTTCCGACCTAGGATCGCACCCATAAAAAGGTCGCGCATCGGCAAGCGGCCCGTGGGTGAGACAGCGACGATGCGGCGGCAGCGACGGGGACGGTGGTGACTGCAGGCGACACCCATCGCCCGCCGTTCGTCGATGCGCATTTCCACCTGTGGGACCATGGCGTGCTGCCCTATCCGTGGTTGGCCGATCCGGCGCAGGCGGCGATCGCCCCCGATTACCGGATCGACGATTACCGGCGCGAAACGGCGGCATGGCATCCCGTCGGGGCGGTGCATGTCGATGCCGGGGCGCACCCCGATCAGGGGCGGGCGGAGACGGACTGGCTGACCGGCGTCGCCGCAGCCGATGGCCTGCCTAGCGCGATCGTCGCCCGCGTCGCGCTCGACCGGGCGGATGTCGAGGACGAACTGGCGTGGCAGGCGGCGCAACCGGGCGTGCGCGGTATCCGCCACCTGATCAACTGGCATCCGCGCGATGCCGCACGATGTGCCCATGACCGCGATCTGACGCGCGATCCGACATGGGCGCGCGGGTTCGCGCTGCTCGCCGACTATGGCCTCAGCTTCGATTTTCATGGCTTCCCGCCGCAACTGGCGGGACTGGCCGACCTGGCGCGTGCCCATCCCGACGTGCCGGTGGTGCTGAACCACCTCGCACTGCCGATCCTGTCCGACGGGCTGGACGAATGGCGCAGCGGGCTGATCGCCTTGGCCGAACTGCCCCATGCCGCGATCAAGCTGTCGGGGGCGGGGTTCATCGACCCGGCGCTCGACCCGGTGGTGCTGGCACCAATCGTGGGCGAGGTGGTCGACCGGTTCGGTGCCGACCGGGTGATGATCGCCACCAATTTCCCGACCGACCGGCTCGCGGCGGGGCTCGATGCGACGCTGTCGACCTATGCCACGCTGCTGTCGAGCCTGTCCGACGACGAACGGCGGGCGGTGTGGGGGCGGAGCGCCGATCGCTTCTATCGGCTGGGCTTGGATCTGTAGGAGGGTTGGTATGGACGCGACACGGCGCGAGATGATCGGGGGCGGGCTGGCCGCGGCGGCAATGGCACCGGCGGTGGCATCGGCGATGCCGACCCAGCCGACGCCGATGGGGGCGGGGCGCGCGCTGAAGGTGCCGCCGCCGGCACGCTTCACCCCCGACTGGGCGTCGCTGACCGCCGGCTACAGCGCGCCCGACTGGTTCCGCGATGCGAAGTTCGGCATCTGGGCGCACTGGACCGCGCAATGTGTGCCGGAGGCGGGCGACTGGTATGCGCGCGACATGTATCTGCCGGGCAGCCGCGCTTACGACCATCACCTCAAGCATTATGGTCATCCCGCCGATCGCGGCTTCATCGAAATCCAGAATCTGTGGACGGCCGATCGCTGGGACCCGGCGCGGTTGCTCGACCTGTATCAGAAGGCTGGCGCGCGCTATTTCATGGCGCTGGCCAATCATCACGACAATCTCGATGCCTATGCGTCGCGGCATCACGCGTGGAACACGACGCGGGTCGGGCCGAAGCGCGATATCGTTGGTACCTGGGCGAAACTGGCGCGCGAACGCGGGCTCCGGTTCGGGGTGTCGAACCATTCGGCGCATGCGTGGCACTGGAACCAGGCGGCCTATGGGTACGATCCCGACGGGCCGCGCGCGGGACAGCGGTATGACGCGTACACGCTGACCGCGGCACAGGGGCGCGGCAGATGGTGGGACGGGCTCGACCCGCAGCAACTCTATACCGGGCGGCACATGCCGATGCCCGACGGCATCCGCACGCGGGGTGAAGCCGATCTGTGGCACGACGCGACCGACCGGTTATGGACCGAAGGGGTGCCCGCGAACAGCGACTTCGCCCGCAATTGGGAATTGCGGTGCCGCGACCTGATTGAACAACATCGTCCCGACATGATCTATTTCGACAATTTCGACCTTCCGCTCGAACAGCACGGGCTCGACGTGACGGCATGGTATTACAACCAGTCGATGGCGTGGCATGGCGGGCGGCTGGAGGCGGTGGTCACCAGCAAGACGACGCCGCCGCAGCGGCGGATGGGGATCGTCGACGACGTCGAACGCGGCGGCAAGAGCTATATTGAACGCTTTCCGTGGCAGACCGATACCTGTCTCGGCAACTGGCATTACGATGCCGATCTGGCGGCGCGCGACGGTTACAAGTCCGCCGCCACCGTCATCCATACCCTGTGCGACGTCGTGTCGAAAAACGGCAATCTGATGCTGTCGGTGCCGATGCGCGGCGACGGGACGATCGACGCGAAGGAAGAACGGATCGTCGGAGAGATTGGCGGCTGGATGCAGCGCTTCGGTGCCGCCATCTATGCGACCCGGCCGTGGAAGCGGTTCGGCGAAGGGCCGACCCGCGCCGGACAGGGGCTGTTTTCGGAAGGTGGTCCCAACTCGCCCTATGGCGCGCGCGACGTGCGCTATGTGGTGCGCGGCGACGATCTGCACGCGCTGGTGCTCGGCTGGCCCGACGATAACGTCGTGCGGCTGACCCTACTGGGCAGCAACGATCCGACGCTGACCGGGGAGGTGCGCCGCGTGACGATGCCCGGCGATACCACGCCGCTGTCGTTCCGGCGCACCGGCGATGCGCTGGAAGTGACGCTGCCCGCAGCGGCGCGCCATCCGATCGGGCTGGCGCTGGTGCTGTCGGGGCGGGGGCTGACCGCGTGAAGGCGCTGGTCTGTGCCGAACCGTTCGACCTGCGCCTCGAAACCCGTGAACCGCCGCGACCGGCGGCGGGGGAGGTGCTGCTGCGGATGCGGCGGGTCGGGCTGTGCGGCACCGACTATCATATCTATGCCGGCAAGCATCCGTTCCTCGAATACCCCCGGTTGATCGGTCACGAACTGGCCGGCGAGGTGGTCGAGGCACCTGCCGGCAGCCGGTTCGCGGTCGGGCAGGTGGTGACGGTCAATCCCTATCTTTCGTGCAGCACCTGCCGCGCATGTCGTCGCAGCAAACCCAATTGCTGCGCAGCAATTCGCGTGCTGGGCGTGCATGTCGACGGCGGCCTGTGCGAATGGCTGACCGTGCCCGAGGCGGCGGTGATCGACGCGACCGGCCTCAGCCTCGAACAGGCGGCGATGGTCGAATTCCTCGCGATCGGGGCCCATGCGGTCCGGCGGGCAGCGGTCGATTCCGGCGACCGCGTGCTCGTCGTCGGGGCGGGGCCGATCGGCGTCGGCACCGCCCTGTTCGCGCGGATTGCGGGGGCGGAGCGGATCGTCCTGGCGGATGCGCGCGCGCAGCGGCTGGACTATGCCGCCGGGCAATTCGGGTTCGGCGAGACCGTGGTCGCCGACGCGATGCTGACCGACACGCTGGCGGCGATGACCGAAGGTGAGATGTTCGATCAGGTGTTCGACGCCACCGGCAACATCGCGGCGATGCGCGCGGGTCTGGCCTATGTCGCGCATGGCGGCGATTATACGCTGGTCGGGGTGTGCAAGGACGATCTGGTCTTCGCCGATCCCGAATTCCACAAGCGCGAGACGACCCTGCGCGCCAGCCGCAACGCGCTGTCGGTCGATTTCGACCACGTCATCGCCAGCATCCGCAGCGGTCGGATCGCCACCGACCATATCGCCACGCATCATCTGTCGATCGACGAAGCGCTGGTCCGGATGCCGCAGTTGATCGAGGAGGCGGATAGCGTGCTGAAAGCGATCGTCAGCCTGTAACGCCCGCCTCGGCCGCCGGGATGACCCCGTCGGCCACCAGCCGGTGCAGCGCGTCGATATGCCCGGTGTCGCGCGGGGCGTCGGCGGCGGAGGTCATGACGATCGTCAGCCGCAGGTCGGGGACGACATACACCATCTGCCCGCCATAGCCCCATGCGAAGCGCACCGGATGGCCGCGCATCGTGGTCAGGAACCAACCATAGCCATAGTCCTGCCCGCTCCATGGCGATGTCGCGCGCGGCGTCCAGCTGGTCCGCACCCAACCGGCCGGCAGGACGCGTTTGCCGTCGACCATGCCGTCCAGCCGATAGAGTTCGCCGAACCGGGCGAGCGCGCGCGGCGACAGCCGCATCTCGTTGCCGCCGAAATAGATGCCCTGGGGGTCGGCGGGCCAGACGGGAATCGTAATACCCAACGGTTCGCCCAGCCAGTCGCGGGCATTGGCCAGCGTACTGCGACCGCTCGCCCGGGTCAGCGCCGCCGACAGCAGGTGCGTCGATCCGGTTGAATAGAGCATGTCCGTGCCCGGATCGGCGACGAACGGCCGCGACAATGCGAAGCGGACCCAATTGGGGCTGGAAACCCAGCGACCATAATATTCACCCGAGGTCCGCTCCAGCCCGGCCTGCATCGACAGCAGGTTGCCGATCGTCACGCGGGCGAGGCGCGGGTCGGGGTTGGCCGGCGCATCGGCGCGCAGGATCGGCAGCACCGGCTGATCGACGCCGGTGAATACGCCACGCGCGACGGCGATGCCGACCAGCGCCGACATCACCGATTTCGAGGCCGATTTGATGTTGACCGGTCGGTCGAGCGCCGGACCGCCGTTGAAGACGCGTTCGGCGAGCGTCTGGCCGTCGCGCAGCACCAGCAGCGATCGTAATCGCGGCAGGCGTTGCGCATCGGCCATGGCCGCCTGCATCGTGTCGGCGTTCAGCCCGCGGGTCGCGGCGCTTGCTTCGGGTTGCGGCTGGGGCGTGGCACCGCCGTCACAGGCAGCGGTCAGGAACAACAGACAGGGGAGCAGTGCACGCATCGCTTCCATGTCGGCGGTCGTGGCTGCCATACAAGAAGGGCGGCGAGGTATCTCGCCGCCCGTCAGAGGTGGAAGGAGATCGGCGTAGGCGGATCAATCCTCCTGGATCAGGCTGTTCTTCGACGAGTCCCGCATCCGCAGATACACGACCAGCGAGATGCCGATCATCGCGGTGACGTACCAGTAGAAGCCGCGCTCCCACCCGGCATCCTTGAAACTCAGCGCGACATATTCCGCCGTGCCGCCAAAGATCGTGTTGGCGAGTGCATAGGGTAGCGCCACGCCCAGTGCGCGGATATGCGCCGGGAACAACTCGGCCTTCACCACCGCGTTGATCGAGGTGTAGCCGGTGACGATGATGAGCGCCGCCATCACCAGCAGGCCGGCGGTCATGGCGTCGCGGGTCTGTTCCAGCGCGCTGAAGATCGGATAGGTGAACAGCACCCCGGCGATGCCGAAGGCGATCATCAACGGCTTGCGCCCGATCTTGTCCGACAGGCCGCCGGCGATCGGCTGCAACAGCATGAACACGAACAGGGTGATCGCGTTGATCTGGGTCGCGGTTTCCTTGGTGAAGCCCGAGGTGTTGACCAGGAACTTCTGCATGTAGATCGAATAGGCGTAGAAGGCGAGCGTACCTCCGGCGGTCAGCAGCATGACCAGCGCGGTTTCCTTCGGGTGATTGCGCAGCAGCATGAGGAAGCCCGACTTGGGCGCATCGGTCTTCTTCGTGTTCTTGAAGCTCTCGGTCTCGGCGAGGCCGCGCCGCAGGTAGAAGACAACGACGGCAAGCACCGCACCGACGAAGAACGGAATGCGCCAGCCCCAAGCTTCCAGTTCGGCCTTCGGCATCACCGATTGCAGCAGCAGCAGGAGCAGGATCGCCAGCAACTGGCCCGAGATCAGCGTGACGTACTGGAAGGACGAGAAGAAACCGCGCCGGTCCTTGCCCGCCATTTCCGACAGATAGGTCGCGCTGGCACCATATTCGCCGCCGACCGACAAGCCCTGCATCAACCGCGCAAGGACCAGCAGCGACGGCGCGAGCAGGCCGATCGCTTCATAGTCGGGCGTACAGGCGATGATGAGCGATCCGGCGCACATCAGCGTCACCGACAGCGTCAGACCCGCCTTGCGCCCATGGCGGTCGGCGTAGATGCCCATGATCCACGCACCGATCGGCCGCATGACGAAACCGATCGCAAAGACGGCGGCGGCGCTCAGCAGCTGTGCGGTCTGGCTGGTCGATGGAAAGAAGTGCGGCGCGAAATACAGGGTGAACGCCGAATAGACATACCAGTCGAACCATTCGACCAGATTGCCGGTCGATCCGCCGATGATCGATTTCAGCCGCGAATTGGTCGACGGACCGGTCGCGACCGACGGGTGCGGTATGGAGGTCAAGGCATCTCTCCCAAGATTGCAGATTGGGTACGGAATCATGTTCCGCCCGATGGAGGAGAGAATGCAGGATCGCCTGCTGCCCGCAAAACAATATCGCGAATCCATACAAGTAATTGTGATACCATCATAAAATAACAATCTGACAGTCCGGCTATGGCATCCGGCGCGAAATTCCGCATGGTATGGCTGCAAGCATTGCGATATTCTGCACGCATGGGGTGGATCCATCGCCGGATGACGCTGCTGGCCGGGCTGATCGCGGCGATGGCGATGGTCGGGCTGATCTGGCTGGCCGCGCTAGTCTGGTTCGAGCGCGCCGGGATCGACCGGCTGCGCGAAGATACCGCCCGCACCGCCCGACAACAGGCTCGGTTGTTCGCCAGCGACCTTGCCCGGTTTCGACTGCTGCCGATCGTGCTGGGCGAATATACCGATCTGTTCGACACGCTGCGGCGGGGCGATCCCGATGCGACCCGGCGGATGAACGGCAAGCTGGCGTTGCTGGCGCAGCGGACTGGGGCGCCGGTGCTGTACCTGCTCGACCGGCGGGGCAGGACGGTGGCGGCCTCAAACGCCGGGACGGCGGAAAGCTTCGTCGGGCGCGACTATCGTTTCCGGCCCTATTTCATCCGGGCGATGCAGCGGGGGGCGGCCGAATATTATGCGGTCGGCAATGTCAGCGGCCGGCCCGGACTGTTCCTCGCGCGCCGGATCGGCACGGCGCGCGACCCGGCCGGCGTCATCATCGTCAAGGTCGAGTTCGACGACCTCACCCGGGCATGGTCGAGCGATCCGGGACAGACGCTGGTCGCCGATGGGCGCGGCATCCTGTTGTTCGCGACCGATGCCGCAGAGCGGTTCCGCATCACCCGGCCGTTGTCTGCCGCGGTTCGCGCCGACATCGCCCGCAGCGGCCAGTTCGGCGACGCGCCGCTGTCGTCCAGCCGCTATCGCTTCGGCCACGATACGGCGCGGGGGCCGGGGGGCGAGGACATGCTGCTCGCCCGCGCCGCCATGCCGCTGGCCGGCTGGCAGTTGCTGCATGTCGTGCCGACGCAGCGGACGCTTCGCGACGCCGCCGCGCTGGCGCGATTGACGACGATCGCCGCATCGCTGGCGATTGCCGCGTTGCTGGCGCTGTTCGTGTGGCGATCGGCGCGGGCGGCGCAGGCGGCACGCTATCGCGCGTCGCTGGAAACGGCGGTGGCGCAGCGGACCGCGGCGTTGCGCGCCGAGATCGCCGAGCGGACCGAGATCGACCGACGTTTCCGCGCGGCGCGGGAGGAACTGGCACAGGCCAATCGGCTGGGATCGCTGGGATCGATCACCGCCGGCCTTGTCCACGAAATCAACCAGCCGGTCGCGACGATCCGCACTCTGGCGGAAAATGCGCAACATCATCTGGCCAGCGGCCGGATCGACCGGGTGACGGCGAACCTGTCGACGACGGTCGACCTGACCGCCCGGATCGGTGCGATCACGCAGGAGATGCGACGCTTCGCCCGGCGGGGGAAGGGGACGATCGGTCCGGTGCCGCTCGATGCGGTGATTGCGGGCGCGCTGCTGCTGGTCGGGGACGGGTTTCGCGGCGCCGGAGTCGCGCTCATGCTGCCGCCGACCGGGCAGCCGGTGGTGCGTGCCGGTCGGGTGCGACTGGAACAGGTGCTGGTCAACCTGCTGACCAACGCGCTGGAGGCGGTGCGCGACACGCTCGATCCATGGGTGGAGGTGCGCGTCGATCCCGTCGGGCAGCAGGTGTTGCTGACCGTCGCCGATAACGGTCCCGGCATCGACCCGGCCATCGCCGACGACATCTTCCAACCCTTCGTCACCGGCAAAGCCGACGGCCTCGGGCTGGGACTGGGCATCGTCCGCGATATCGTGACCGAATTCGGCGGGACGGTTGCGGTCGTGCCATCCTGTGCAGGCGCAACGTTTCGCGTGACATTACAGAAGGAAGCCGGCGATGATCCTGCTGATCGATGACGACGACGCGCTGCGGGCGGCGCTGGTCGATTCCTTCGCCATTGCCGGGCTGGAGGTGGAGGCGTTCGCCGATGCCGCCAGCGCGCTGGCCCGGGTGCGACCGGATTTTCCCGGCATCGTCGTCACCGATATCCGCATGCCCAGGATGGACGGCCATGCCGTGTTCGAAGCGGTCAGCGCGCGCGACGGCGAGATTCCGGTGCTGCTGATGACCGGGCATGGCGATGTCGCGATGGCGGTGGCGGCGATGCGCGGCGGTGCGTTCGACTTCATCGCCAAGCCCTTTGCCGCCGACCATCTGATCGCCAGCGTCCGCCGTGCGCTGGAAACCCGGCGGCTGGTGCTCGAAAACCGGCGATTGCGGGCATCGGTCGAGGCGGCGGAGGAGGATTATCCGCTGATCGGTACGACGCCGGCCATGGACGCGCTGCGCGACAAGCTGCGGCAGCTGGCGCAGATCGACGTCGATCTGCTGATCGAGGGGGAGACGGGCACCGGCAAGGAACTGGCCGCGCGCCAGCTGCATCGCTGGAGCAAGCGGCGCAATCATGGCTTCGTGTCGGTCGATTGCGCGGCGCTGCCCGACCATCTGGTCGACGAGATCCTGTTCGGCACGCGCGGCAGCGGCGGGCGGATCGCCGAGGCCGATCGCGGCACGCTGTTCCTCGACGAGATCGACAGCATGTCGAGCGCGATGCAGGGCAAGCTGCTGCGCGTGATCGAGGAGCGCGAGCTGCCCGCCAATGGGCGCGAACCGCCGCGCGTCGTCAACCTGCGCGTCATCGCCGCCGCCAAGTCCAATCTGGCCGATGAGGTGGCAAGCGGGCGGTTCCGCGAGGACCTGCTCTATCGGCTGGAAACGATCCGGCTGCGCATCCCGCCGTTACGCGAACGCCGCGCCGACGTGCCGATGCTGTTCGCGTGGTTCCTGCGCGACGCGGCGACGCAGTACGACCGGCCGGTGCCCGCGATCACCGCCGAAGTAGAGGCGCGGCTGATGACCGATCCGTGGCGCGGCAACGTCCGGGCGCTCCGCAACTTCGCCGTGCAGACCGTGCTGGCGCTGGCCCGCGACGATCAGGACGGGGGGAGCCTGTCGCTGACCGAACGGCTCGCCCGGCTGGAAGCGGCGATGATCGCGGAGGCATTGCAACAGGCCGGCGGCGATGTAGCCGCGACGGCCGAGGCACTGGGGCTGCCGCGCCGCAGCCTGTACGACCGGTTGCAGCGCCACGGCATCGACGCCAGCAGCTTTCGTCGTCGCGAAGGGGATGTCGCATGATCGGTCATGTCGCGATCGTCGGGGCCGGCTTTTCGGGAACGCTGCTCGCCATCAACCTGCTGCGCCATGACGGGCCGCGCGCCACGCTGATCGAACGCGGCGACGCGGCGGGGCAGGGGGTGGCGTACGGCATGGCGCAGCCCGACCATCTGCTCAACGTCCGTGCCGCGAATATGAGCGCCTTTCCCGATCGGCCCGATCATTTCGTCCGCTGGCTCGCAGAACAGGGCGGCGCGCAGGGCGGCGGCGATTTCGTGCCGCGCGCGACCTATGGCGCATATCTGCGCGAATTGCTGGCCGGCGCGCAGGCAGCGGCGCCCGACCGGCTGACGATCGTCGCGGGCGAGGCGGTCGATTGCGACGGCGGCAAGGTGACGCTGTGCGACGGACGAACGATCGCCGCCGATGCGGTGGTGCTGGCGGTCGGCAATCTCGCACCGCAAGTGCCGCCGGGACTGGACGCGGTGACGGGATCGCCCGCCTATGTCGGCAATCCATGGGATGCGCGCGGGACCGCCGGGCTGTGCGACGACGACCGCGTACTGTTGATCGGTACCGGGCTGACCATGATCGATGTCGTGCTGACGCTGGAGGCGCGGGGCTTTGGTGGGAAGATCGTCGCCCTGTCGCGGCGCGGGCTGCTGCCGCATCGCCATGCCCCCGCCACGCCCGGCGAACCGCCATTGGCCGAACGCCCGACCCCGCCGCTGTCGGCGCTAGTGCAAGCGGTGCGGGCGCGCGGGCAGGCGATCGGCTGGCGCAGCGCGATCGACGAATTGCGACCCTTCACCCAGGGTATCTGGGCAGCGGCCGACCACGGTGAACGCCGCCGCTTCCTGCGCCATTTGCGGCCATGGTGGGATATCCATCGCCACCGGCTGGCCCCCGCCGTCGCCGACCGGATCGCGGCGCTGATCGATGGCGGGCGGCTGACCGTGCTGGCGGGCAAGACATGCGATGCGATGCCGGTGGGGGACAGCGTCGACGTGCGGTGGCGTCCGCGCGGGGACGATACCGTCCAGACCCTGCACGTCACCCGCATCATCGCGTGCACCGGCCCGCAGGGCGACCTGACCCGGACCGACGACCCGCTGCTCGCCCGGCTGCATGATGCCGGGCGCATCCGGCCCGATCCCGAACATCTGGGGATCGAGGTCGAATCGACCGGTCGCGTGCTGCGGGCCGATGGCACGGCGGACGAGCAATTGTTCGCGATCGGCCCGATGACGCGGGGAGCCTTCTGGGAAATCGTCGCCGTGCCCGATTTGCGGCGACAGGTGTGGGATGTCGCACGCTATCTGTCGAACGCACATTGGGTCGGCGGGGAGGGCCTGTAATACCGCGTTGCAGCAAGCCTAGTTTTGCTTGGTTGTCGCGGTGGCCCGTTCCCCCGACATATCTTCGATGCAGCTTTCCAGATATTGGCCGTCGTTCGGCGTGCAGGTCGCGATCGGCATGGCGGTCGGCATCGGCCTCGGTTTCGTCGCGGCGGAGGCGGGCGGCGCGGACGGTGCGCTCGGCACGACGCTGCACACGGTCGGGCAGATCTTCGTCCAGTTGCTGAAAACGCTGGTCCCGGCATTGGTATTCACCGCGATCGTCGGATCGATCGCGGCACTGCGCGACCTGCCCAATGCCGCGCGACTGGTCGGACAGACATTGTTGTGGTTCGCGATCACTGCGCTGATCGCGGTGTCGGTCGGCATCGTGCTGGGATTGGTGATGCAGCCGGGCCTGCATAGCAGCGCGCCCATCGCCGCCGCCGCTGCGCCGACCGCCGTGGGCAGCTGGCTCGATTTCCTGAAAGGGCTAGTTCCCGCCAATCTGCTCGGTCTGACCGCGGTGACGAAACTCGCCGATGGCGCGGCGACGACCACGCTGGGCTTCAACGTGTTGCAGATCATCGTCGTCGCCATCGCGGTCGGGGCTGCCGCCGTCCGGGTCGGGGCGGCGGGGGAGCCGTTTCTGGCGTTCAACACCTCGGCCCTGATGATCCTGCGCCGGTTGCTGCGGTGGGTGATCGCGCTGACACCGATCGGATCGGCGGCGCTGATCGGTGATGCGATCGTCCGCTATGGCTGGAGCACCCTGTCGTCGCTCGGCGCGTTCGCGGCGACGGTCTATCTGGGTCTCGGCATCGTCCTGCTGGTCGTTTACCCGCTGCTGCTGGCGGTGCATCGCATCGACCCGCTCTGGTTCTTCCGCCGGGCATGGCCCGCGATCCAGATCGGCTTCGTCACCCGGTCGTCGGTCGGGACGCTACCGGTGACGCAGGAACTGACCGAGCGCGCGCTGGGGGTACCCTCCGCCTATACCGCGTTCGCCGTACCGCTCGGATCGACGACCAAGATGGACGGATGCGCCGCCATCTATCCGGCGGTCGCGGCGATCTTCGTCGCGCAATTCTTCGGGCTGACGCTGCACGCCGGCGATTACGCGCTGATCGTGATGGTGTCGGTGCTGGGATCGGCGGCGACCGCCGGGCTGACCGGCGCAACCGTCATGCTCACGCTGACACTGACCACGCTCGGCCTGCCATTGGAAGGGGCGGGGCTGTTGCTGGCGATCGACCCGATCCTCGACATGGGGCGAACCGCGGTCAACGTCGCCGGGCAGATGCTGGTCCCGCTGATCGTCGCCAAGCGCGAGGGATTGCTGGCCGATCGGTCCGCGCCCGCCGACGTCGCGCTGGCCGGCTGAACCGCGTTACAGATTCGGGCCGGCGACCGCGCCCTTTTCCGCCTTGGCCGGCTTGTCGTCGATCGTCTTGAGCAGCACCGGCGATCGCGTATCGCGCTTGGCATAATCGCGCGCCGACAGGCCGGCCATCACGTCGGGCTGATCGGGATTGGCCCCGGCGGCGATCAGGGTGCGCACCATGTCGACGTTGCGCAGCTGCACCGCGCGGATCAGCGGCGTCTCACCGCTGCTGTTGCCGAGGTTCAGGTTCGCCTTCCGCGCGACGAGCGCGTTGATCGCCTCGACCGATCCGGCCTCGACCGCCAGCAGCGCGGGGGTGTTGCCGCGATTGTCCTGGATATTCGGGTTCGCGCCCTTGGCGAGCAGGAAGCGCAGATAGGTCAGGTTGCCGTTCTTCGCGACGATGTGCAGCGCGCTTTCGCCGGTCGAACGATCCTTGGTATTGATGATCGTCTGGCCCGGCTGGCCGAGGATGTCGTTGACCTTGTTCCCGTCCTCGTCGCGAACCGCCTTCAGGAACACATAGCCCGGCGACATCTGCTGCGCTCCGGCGGCGGCGGGCAGCATCAGCGCGGCGGCGAGGAGAAGGCGGATGGCGGACATGGGAACAGGCTCCGAAAGGACGTTACGCGGCTTGCAAGGCGTCGCCTATCAGATCATGGCTGGCAACACCATGAACAGCATCGTCCGTACCCTTGCGCCAGCGTTCGCGCTGGCCCTTGCCGCCTGTAGCGGGCAGGCCGAATCGCCTGGTGCCCCGCCGCTGGCCGGCGCGCGCATCGGCGGGCCGTTCGTCCTGACCGATCCTGCGGGCAAGGTGGTGCGCGACACCGACTTCGCCGGCAAATGGCGGATCATGTATTTCGGCTATACCTATTGCCCCGATGTCTGCCCGGTCGATGTCCAGAATATCGCGGCCGGTCTGAAGGCGTTCGAGGACGAAGCGCCCGAATTGGGCGCGAAGGTCGTGCCGATCTTCATCACCGTCGATCCCGAACGCGATACCCCGGCGGTGGTCGGCAAGTTCGTCTCCGCCTTCCACCCGCGCATGGTTGGCCTAACCGGTAGTGCGCAGGCGATCGCCGATGCGGCGCGTGCCTACGGCATCACGTACGCCAAGTCGCAGCCGCCCGGTGCCACCGAATATCTGATGGACCATAGCCGCACCGCGATCCTGATGGACCCGCAGGGTCGCCCGGTCGCGCTGCTGCCACAGGAAGAAGGCGGCCCGGCCGTCGCCGCCGAGCTGAAGAAGTGGGTCCGGTGAGCGGGCGCTTCTGGGAAGAGCTGCCGCTGGCGGCACTCGACCGCGCGCAATGGGAAGCCTTGTGCGACGGTTGCGGCAAATGCTGCCTCCACAAGCTGGAGGATGAGGATACCGGCGAAATCCATGCGACCAACGTCGCGTGCAAACTGCTCGACCGGCGCATGGGCCAGTGCAGCGACTATCGCCACCGCCATGCCTATGTTCCCGAATGCGTCCGGCTGAACGCGTGCAATGTCGGCGATATCGAATGGCTGCCCTCGACCTGCGCCTATCGTCTGCGCAACGAGGGCAAGCCGCTGCCCGACTGGCATTATCTGAACACCGGCGACCGCGAGAGCGTCCATGCCGCCGGCCAGTCGACGCGCGGCTGGACCGTGTCGGAAAATGACGTCGGCGATCTCGAGAACCACCTGACCGACCGTATCTTGTGATCGAAGGGGTCGAGGTCGTCCGCCATCCGCGCGCGCGTGTCGCGCGGCTGTCGGTCGACCCGGCGACCGGTCGGGTACGCCTCATCGTGCCGAAGCGGATGGCGCTGGCCAAGGCCGTGGCATGGGCGGGCGAGAAGGCTGACTGGATCGCAGCGCAGCGGGCAAGGCTGCCGCATGGGCGGCCGTTCGTCGATGGCGCGACGGTGCCAGTGGCGGATCGGGCGGTGTGGTTGCGGTGGGTCGAGGGGGGCTCACGGACGGTGCAGTTTGTGTCCGGTGACCAACCGCATCCGTCACCCCAGCGCAGGCTGGGGTCTTCCGCGGCGAGGAGCGACGCTCCTTTACCGGAAGACCCCAGCCTGCGCTGGGGTGACGTCGGTGGCGAAGGAGACGACGCCATCCTCACCTGCGGCGGCCCGATCGAACAATTCCCCGCCCGCATCGAACGCTGGCTCAAGCGCGAGGCGTTGCGCATGCTCGCCGAAGACACCGCGCACTATGCCGCAAAGGCCGGCGTTACCGTGGCGCAGGTTGCGATCGGCGACCCGAAAGCCCGCTGGGGCAGTTGCAGTTCGACGGGGACGATCCGCTATAGCTGGCGGCTGTTGCTCGCCCCCGGCTTCGTCCGCCGGGCGACCGTCGCGCATGAGGTCGCGCACCGCGTGCACATGCATCACGGTCCCGCCTTCCACGCACTGGTCGCCGACCTGTTCGAGGGCGATCCCGATACCGCCCGCCGCTGGTTGCGCGCGGACGGGGCGGCGCTTCACTGGTTCGGGCGGGCGTCTTCTTCGGAATAGCCGGGCGGCGGCTGACGACGATCGGGCAACGGTCGACGTTGTGCCGGCACGGGCTGCTCGGGACGCTGCTGCCCCCGGCCGAGCGCGCGGTCGATCCAGTCCTGATCGAGCTGTTCGTCGGGTACGCGCGGCTGCACCGGTGTTTCGTCGTCGTCCGGTTCGGCCTGCGGGTTGCTATCGCCGGGGCGCGGCTGTTCGATCGGGTTGCCGTCGGGATCGACATAGATCCGGTCGTCGGGCGCACTGTAATAGCTCTCCGCGTCGGGCTCCTCCTGCCATTCGGGCAGCGTCACCTTGGTATTGAACTCCTCGACCGGGCGGTTCGCCACTGCCTGTCGCATGAACGCAGCAAAGGCGCGCGCGGGGGCGGTGCCGCCCTGCAGCCCGCCGACCGCCTTCGCATCGTCGCGGCCCATCCAGACGCCGGTGGTGATCCCCGACGAGAAGCCCATGAACCAGCCGTCCTTGTACGAACTGGTCGTGCCGGTCTTGCCCGCGACGGGGCGTCCGATCTGCGCCGCGCGACCGGTGCCGGTATTGACCGCGGTCTGAAGCAGGTCGGTCATCTGCTGCGCGACATAGGGCGCGACCAGCACGCGCGAACTGTCGACCTGATGCTGGTAGATCACCGATCCGTTGGCGGTGACCCGGGTGATGCCATAGGGAACGACCGCCGTCCCGCCGCTGGCGACCGAGGCATAGGCGCGGGTCAGGTCGATCAGCCGCACGTCGGACGTGCCAAGCACCATCGCCGGCTTGGTGTTGACCGGGGTGGTGATGCCGAAGCGCCGTGCCATGTCGGCAACGGTCGCAAAGCCGACCTCCTGCCCCAGCCGTGCCGACACGGTGTTGAGTGAATAGGCGAAGGCGGTGCGCAGCGACACCTGCCCGCTATACCGCCGCGACGCGTTGCGCGGGCTCCAGCCGTCGATGGTGATCGGCGCGTCGGTGACCTGGCTGTCGGGGTTCATGCCCGCTTCGAGCGCCGAGAGGTAGACGAACAGCTTCCACGCCGACCCCGGCTGGCGCGTCGCCTGTGTCGCGCGGTTGTAGATCGACGACACATAGTCCTTGCCGCCGACCATCGCCCGCACCGCGCCGTCACGGTCGAGCGCGACCAGCGCGCCCTGTACCCCGGCGGGGGCATTGGCGCGGATCGCGGTATCGGCGCTCTGCTGCATCGACGGGTCGAGCGTGGTCCACACGTCGAGCGGCGCTTCGGTCTCGTCGATCAGTGTTTCGAGCTGCGGCAATGCCCAGTCGGTGAAATAGCGGACGCTGTTCTGCTGTGGTTCGGGGGCCAGCTTGATCGCCTTCGGATCGGCGTCCATCGCCTCGCTCGCGGTGATCGCGCCGGTTTCCTGCATCAGCTTCAGGACCACGCCGGCGCGGCCGACCGCTGCCTCGGCATCGGCGGTCGGCGAATAGCGCGACGGTGCCTTGACCAGCCCGGCGATGACCGCCGCTTCGGACAGCGACAAATCGGTGCCGGGATGGTTGAAGAAGCGCCGCGACGCCGCATCGATGCCGTATGCACCACCGCCGAAATAAACCTTGTTCAGATAGAGTTCGAGAATCTGGTTCTTGGTGAACTTGCGCTCCAGCGCCAGCGCGAGGATGATTTCGCGGAACTTGCGCCCGACCGTATAGCTGTTCGACAGGAAGATGGTGCGGGCGACCTGCTGCGTGATCGTCGACGCGCCCTGCAACCGCCGGCCGGTGCCACGGGTCTCGATCGCGAATTTGGTGATCCGCGCGAGTGCCACCGGATCGACGCCCCAGTGCGACCGGAACCGGCGATCCTCGACCGCGACCATCGCCTCGCGCATCGGAACGGGGATCTGCGAATACGGAATCCATTCGCCATAACTCGGCCCCAGCGAGACGAGGATCGACCCGTCGGCGGCCCGCACACGAATCATCTGCCCGTTCGGCGAGGATTTGAGCTGGCTGAAGCTGGGGATGTTCGACCTGGCATTATAGATCGCGACGACCAGCGCGATCGCCGCCATCACCGCAAGGCCGAACCCGATCCCCAGAGTCCAGCGCAAGATGCGCCGCCAGCGGGATGGAGCGGCGGCGGGCCGCTTTTGCGGACGTTGGGAAGAGCGTGCCATGAAGATGCGCCGGATACCGCTTCCGGGCGGTGGGGCACAAGCCCTGTGGTTTGTTCGCGGCGGTTGGGAAGAAGAATGGGTTCGCGCGGAGGCGCGGAGGCGTGGAAAGGGTTGTGTTTTCCTGAACCTGCCCGACGCCAGCCTGCACGCAATAAAAAAGGGGCCCGCGTCGCCGCGAGCCCCTCTTCAAAACCAATCGCGAACGATCAGTTGTCGGTGATGAACGACGGCAGGCCGGCATTGCCGCCTTCGTCCTTGCCCTCTTCGCGACGCGGACGGTCGCCACGGTCGCGGCGGGGCCCACGATCACCGCTGTCGCGGCGCGGGCCACGATCGCCGCCCTCGCCGCGGGGCCCACGATCGCCGCCATCACGGCCGCTGCCGTCACGACGCGGACCGCGCGGGCCACGATCGCCGCCTTCGCGCGGTTCACGTGCCGGACGCGAGTCTTCCAGCTCGGCACCGGTTTCCTGATCGACGACGCGCATCGACAGGCGAACCTTGCCGCGCGGATCGACTTCGAGGACCTTGACCTTCACTTCCTGGCCTTCGGACAGGACGTCGGCGACCTTCTCGACCCGCTCGTTGCGGATTTCGCTGACATGGACGAGACCGTCCTTGCCGCCCATGAAGTTCACGAACGCGCCGAAATCGACGAGGTTGACGACCTTGCCATTGTAGATCTTGCCGACCTCTGCCTCTTCGACCAGGCCCTTGATCCAGTTGATCGCGGCTTCGATCTGCGCCGGATCGGACGACGACACCTTGATGACGCCCTCGTCGTCGATGTCGACC
This sequence comes from Sphingomonas sp. Leaf5, assembly GCF_001421155.1. NCBI lineage: Bacteria > Pseudomonadati > Pseudomonadota > Alphaproteobacteria > Sphingomonadales > Sphingomonadaceae > Sphingomonas > Sphingomonas sp. Leaf5. The sequence continues at coordinate 69,338 of NZ_LMJZ01000002.1, forward strand.
TTCGCGCCGGTGGTGGCGACGATCTCACGGATCACCTTGCCGCCGGTGCCGATCACTTCACGGATCTTCGACTTGTCGATCGTGAAGGTCTCGATGCGCGGGGCATGGGCCGACAGCTCGGTGCGGGTCTCGCCCAGCGCCTTCGCCATTTCGCCGAGGATATGGGCGCGGCCTTCACTGGCCTGTGCCAGCGCGACCTTCATGATCTCCTCGGTGATACCGGCGATCTTGATGTCCATCTGGAGCGAGGTGATGCCCTCGCTGGTGCCTGCCACCTTGAAATCCATGTCGCCGAGATGATCCTCGTCGCCGAGGATGTCGCTGATGACCGCGTAATCCTTGCCTTCGAGGATCAGGCCCATCGCGATGCCCGACACCGGACGCTTGAGCGGAACGCCCGCGTCCATCATCGACAGCGAACCGCCGCAGACCGTCGCCATCGATGACGAGCCGTTCGACTCGGTGATGTCCGACAGGACGCGGATCGTGTACGGGAACTCGTCCTTCGACGGCAGCACTGGGTTCAGCGCGCGCCATGCGAGCTTGCCGTGACCGACCTCGCGACGACCCGGCGCACCGAAGCGGCCGACTTCACCGACCGAATAGGGCGGGAAGTTATAGTGCAGCATGAAGCGTTCATAGTGCAGGCCGTTCAGGCCGTCGATCATCTGCTCGGCGTCCTTGGTGCCGAGCGTGGTGGTGCAGATCGCCTGCGTCTCACCACGGGTGAACAGCGCCGAACCGTGCGCGCGCGGCAGGAAGTGGACCATCGACTCGATCGGGCGGACCGTCTTCGTGTCGCGACCGTCGATGCGGCGGCCGTCCTTCAGAATGGCGGTCCGGACGATCTCGGCTTCCAGCTTCTTTACGAGCTTGAGCGTGCCGAGATACTGCGCCGGATCGCTTTCCTTCAGGTCGGCAAGGGCTTCGCGTGCCTTGGTGCGGGCGTCGTTGATCGCGTTCTGACGGGCCTGCTTGTCGGTCAGCTTGTACGCGGCGGCAAGATCCTTGCCGATCAGCGTCTTCAGCTTCTTCTTCGCCGCCGACTGGTCGGCTACCGGCGTCAGTTCCCACGGCTCCTTGGCGGCCTGTTCGGCCAGATCGATGATGCAGTTCACGATCTTCTTCGACGCATCGTGCGCGAAGACGACGGCACCCAGCATGATCTCTTCCGACAGCTCCTTGGCTTCCGATTCGACCATCATCACCGCGTCGCCGGTGGCGGCGACGACCAGATCGAGATCGCCGGTCTTCACCTGATCCAGCGTCGGGTTCAGGATATAGTCGCCATCGACATAGCCGACGCGCGCGGCACCGATCGGCCCCATGAACGGCACGCCCGAAATGGTCAGCGCCGCCGACGCCGCGATCATCGCGACGATGTCCGGCTCGTTCTCGCCGTCATAGCTCAGCACCTGGGCGATGACGTTGATTTCGTTGTAGAAGCCTTCGGGAAACAGCGGGCGGATCGGACGGTCGATCAGGCGGCTGGTCAGCGTTTCCTTTTCGGTCGCACCGCGTTCGCGCTTGAAGAAGCCGCCGGGGATGCGGCCCGCGGCCGAATATTTTTCCTGATAATGGACGGTCAGCGGGAAGAAGTCCTGCCCTTCCTTGACCGAGCGTGCGGCGGTGACCGCGCACAGCACCACGGTCTCACCCAACGTCGCGATGACCGCGCCGTCGGCCTGACGGGCAACGCGGCCCGTTTCGAGGGTCAGCGTCTTGCCGCCCAGGTCCATGGTGCTTTTCTTGATATCGAACATGTCGTTTCCTTTACGCCGGCGGCCGGATGCGCGCCGGGGCAGCTTGGGTGGAGATCCACCCCTTTGATCGGGCCGTTTCGACCCGGTGTCCCGCGTCGCCGGATTGCGACGGGACGGCTTGGCCGGAGATCCGGTCGCAAAGCCTATACCCCGTTTTGCGGGGAATTGGGTGACGGAGTTCGTGCCGCCCCACATGGAAAAAGGGCGGCCCGTCGGACCGCCCTTTCTTCGTTACTTCCGAAGGCCGAGCTTCGCGATCAGCGTCGTATAACGCTCCGCGTCCTTTTTCTTCAGATAGTCGAGCAACGAACGCCGCTTGTTGACCAGCATCAGCAGACCGCGACGCGAATGATTGTCCTTCGCATGGGTCTTGAAGTGCTCGGTCAGGTTCTGGATGCGGGTGGTCAGGATCGCGACCTGCACTTCCGGGCTGCCGGTGTCGCCTTCGGCGCGGGCATGTTCCTGGATGAGGGCCTGACGGTTCTCAGCGGTAATCGACATCGTCGTCCTTTCTATTCGAGGTTGAAGCCGCGCACGACACGGGTTTCCCCGTCGAGTGTCTCGACCAGCGCCACCGGCACATCGTCCAGTGTCGCGAAGCCCAGACCGTCGTCCGCTGCAAACCCGATCAGTCGAAGCCCCTTGCGGAGCCGCCCTGCCTGATCGGGGTTCAGGGACAGAGCCGGGATGTCGTCCAGCCCCGCCCCCAGTGGCAGGAGCGTTTCTTCAAGCGCGTGGCCCTTACCCAATTCCGCCAGTTTGTCCAGCGAAATGGCCGATTCGAGGGTGAACGGGCCGGCTTTGGTGCGGCGGAGCATTCTGACATGGCCGACCGTGCCGAGCGCCAGCGCGATATCGCGCGCGAGGGAGCGGATGTAGGTACCCTTGGAAACGAAGGCAGAGAGGGTGATTTCCTGCAACTCCTCCCCGGCACGGGGAGGGGGACCATCCGTAGGATGGTGGAGGGGGGTGTCCGCGTCCACAACGGTTGCGTTGCGTGGTAGGCCCCCTCCACCAGCTTCGCTGGTCCCCCTTTGTCCGCCGGGTCGTCCGCTGCGGCACGGCGGTTCATTGATCGTACAGCCCCTTTCCCCTAAGGGCGCCGAATAGGCGGGCGGGACCTGCTCGATCGGCCCGGTAAACCGCGCCAGCACCGATTCGATGTCGGCAAGCGTCGGTCGAACCGGCGACTCGGCAATGACCTTACCCTCCAGATCGAGCGTATCGGTCTGCGCGCCGAAGCGAATCGTAAAATCATAGCGTTTCGACGCATCGAGCATTCGCCCGGCGAGCTTCGTCGCTTCGCCGATCGCGACCGGCAGCACGCCGGTCGCCAGCGGATCGAGCGTCCCGCCATGGCCGACCTTGTGCTTTCCATAGCCGCCGTCGCGCAGTGCGCGCTTCACTGCCGAGACGATCTGCGTCGATCCGGGGCCGAGCGGTTTGTCGATGATGATCCAGCCGTGCATCAGCGCATCGCCTCACAGAAGTGGCGGCGGCAGAGCGCAACATAGCGATCGTTGCCGCCGATCTCGGTCTGTTGCCCGTCGCGGACGGCGCGGCCTTGCGCATCGACGCGCAGGTTCATCGTCGCCTTCCGGCCGCAGGTGCAAACCGATTTGAGTTCGATCAGCGCATCCGCGATCGCCAGCAGTCGGGCCGAACCGGGGAAGAGGCTTCCCCGAAAATCGGTGCGCAGGCCATAGGCAAGGACGGGTACGCCGAGGTCGTCGGCAACCTTCGCCAGTTGGTCGACCTGATCCGCCGACAGGAACTGCGCTTCGTCCACCAACACGCAGCCGACGGCGTGCTGCCGATGCTGCGCAGCGACGCTTTCGAGCAGATCGGTGTCCGCGTCGAACGGCGTCGCCGGCGCAGACAGGCCGATGCGCGACCCAATCGTCCCGGTGCCTTCGCGGGTGTCGATCGCGGCGGTGAACAGCAACGTGGTCAGCCCGCGCTCGCGATAATTGAAATCGGCTTGCAGCAGCGTCGTCGATTTGCCCGCGTTCATCGACGCATAATAGAAATACAGCTTGGCCACTCAGTCCTCGGCCCCGCCCTCGCTATCGTCGCTTTCCAGATCGCGCGCGACCTTGGGATCGCGCAGCAACTGTTCGATGCGAGTGCCTTCGTCGAAACTTTCGTCGATCAGGAATTTGAGCTTGGCGGCGTATTTCAGGTTCACCCGCCGTGCGACCTCCGACTGGAGATAGGCGGTGTTGGTGCGCAGCGCCTTGAGCACCAGCTCCTCGTCCTTGCCAAGCAGCGGCTTCACGAAAACCGTCGCATGGCGCAGGTCGGGCGACATGCGGACTTCGGTGACCGACACCAGATGCTTTTCGAGCACCGGGTCATGCACATCGCCGCGTGCAAGGATTTCGGACAGGATATGGCGGACCTGTTCGCCAACGCGCAGCAGGCGGACGGAGCGGGTTTCGGGCGTGGTTTCTGACATGACTCAACCGAATTGACAGTGGAACCAATGACTGTCGAGTCGCTGGCACCAGATGGTGGAATTGCCGAAGACGTTTCGAATGTCGGCGGCGACCGGTCCGCCGTTCCAACCGCGCGCGGTGGCCATGCGGTCGGTGGGATCGTAAACGATGCCGGCCCGGTTTCCCGACACGCCGTTCACGGTTCGAAACACCATGCGCGGACCGGAACGCACAACATCGGCGACACCCTTCGGTATGGGACCACCGGCAAGCGCCCGATCGAACGAACCTTGTTCAGACCGCAGCCGCCACCAAGATGGCGCGACGTGCGACCAGTACAGCGCGTGGTTCGCACAAAACGCAGCAAAGGGCAGGGCGATGAGCGGGAGGAAGGCCGGCAACGACGCCGGCAATCCCGTCGCGCGCAGCTGCCAGCTTCGTACCAGTCCGTCGATCCACAGCGCCAGCCAGCACAGCGCCAGCAGCGCCGTGACGACCGGTATCGCCCAATAGGACAGCAGGTTGGCGACAAACAACACCGCCGCCCCGCCGGTCACCCATGCCGTGGCAAGGCGCAGCCGGGGCCGTAGGGTGGCGGCAAGGGTTGCCCCTTGCCGCCCGTCAATCACAGCGTGCGATCGCGCAGTTCGACTTCGTAGGTTTCAAGATAGTCGCCCGCCTTGATGTCGGTGAAGTTCTGCGTGAACGTGACACCGCATTCGAGGCCCGCGCGCACTTCGGGAACATCGTCCTTGAAGCGACGCAGCGACGCGATTTCACCCTGGTAGATGATGACGTCGTTGCGCGTGATGCGTGCCTTGAGCGCCTTGCGGATGATCCCTTCGACCACAAGCAGACCGGCGGCCCGACCATGTTTGCCCGCCGAGAAGACTTCGCGGATTTCGGCACGGCCGACGACGGTTTCGAACGCTTCCGGACCCAGCGTACCCGCCATGCCCGCACGAATATCGTCGGTCAGCGTATAGATGACGTCGTAATATTTGAACGCCACCTTGTTCCGTTCGGCGATTTCGCGCGCCTTGGCATTGGGACGGGTATTGAAGCCGATGATCGGCGCACCCGATGCCGCCGCCAGCGTCACGTCGCTCTCGGTGATGCCGCCGACGCCCGAATGCAGGATGCGCACACGGATATCGTCGGTCGAGATCTTGTTGAGCGCCCCGACAATGGCTTCGACCGAACCCTGGGTATCGGCCTTGACCACCAGCGGATATTCGATCGCCTGCTTCGACTTGAGCGCCGAGAACATGCTCTCGAGGCTTGCCGGTGCCTGGGTCGTGCGCTTCTGGAGCAGCACGCTCTGGCGATATTCGGCGACCTCGCGGGCACGCGCCTCGCTCTCGACGACCTGCAGCGGATCCCCCGCCATCGGCACGCCCGACAGGCCCAGCACCTCGACCGGGGTCGACGGGCCAGCTTCCTTCACCTGACGTCCCTTGTCGTCGATCAGCGCACGGACCTTGCCGCTTTCCGCACCGACAACGAACACGTCACCGACGCGCAGGGTGCCACGACGGACCAGCACGGTCGCAACCGGACCGCGACCCTTGTCGAGCTTTGCCTCGATCACGCTGGCTTCGGCCGGGCGATCGGGGTTGGCCTGCAGTTCGAGCAGTTCGGCCTGGAGCTGAATCTTCTCGATCAGTTGTTCAAGGCCGGTCTTCTTCAATGCCGAGACTTCGACGTCCTGGGTTTCGCCGCCCATTTCCTCGACCTGCACGTCATGTTCGAGCAGGCGTTCGCGGATACGCTGCGGGTTCGCCTCGTGCTTGTCGACCTTGTTGATCGCGACGATCATCGGCTTGCCAGCGGCACGCGTGTGATGGATCGCCTCGATCGTCTGCGGCATCAGCCCGTCGTCCGCCGCAACCGCCAGGATGACGATGTCGGTCACGTCGGCACCGCGTGCGCGCATCTCGCTGAACGCTTCGTGGCCCGGCGTATCGAGGAAGGTGATCCGCGACTTGTCCTTCATCGTCACCTGATAGGCGCCGATATGCTGGGTGATGCCGCCGGCCTCGCCGCGGACCACGTCGGTGCCGCGCAGTGCGTCGAGCAACGACGTCTTGCCGTGATCGACGTGACCCATGATCGTGACGACCGGCGGACGCGGACGCAGCGATTCGACCGCATCCTCGACTGTGTCGAGCGCGAGGTCGATGTCCGAATCACTGACGCGAACGATGTTGTGGCCGAATTCGGTCACCAGCAGTTCGGCGGTGTCCTGATCGATCGTCTGCGTCATCGTGACGGGCGAACCCATCTTAAACAGCATCTTGACCAAATCCGCACCCTTTTCGGCCATGCGGTTGGCGAGTTCCTGCACAGTGATGGTTTCGGGAACCTGCACGTCGCGGACCTGCTTGATCTGCGGCTCGCGCGGGCCACCAAAGCCACGCTTTTCCTTCTCGCGCGCACGCTTCAGCGCCGCGAGGCTACGCGAGCGCGCACCATCGTCGCCCAGAGCGCGCGTGACGGTTAGCTTGCCCGACTGGCGGCGATCGTCGCCCTTGCGGTCACGCGACGGCGCGGGACGCGCCGGTTCGTTGCGACGGGGGGTCGCCTGACCCGAGCCCGACGGACCGGGACGCGCAGGTTGACCGCCAGCCGCCGGACGGGCGGCAGGCGTCGCTGCCGCAGCGGCAACCGGCGCGGGGGCCGGCTCGGGCTTGGGCTGCGGCTTGGGGATTTCGGGACGCTGCACCGGGGTGAAGCGACGCGGCGCCGGCCGGTTGGGGTCGGCGGTGAGGACGATCGGCTGCGGTGCCGGTGCCGGCGCAGCGGCTGGACGCGGCGCAGGACGTGCCGGTGCAGGCTTGGCCGCAACCGGCGCGGGTGCTGGCGTCGGCTTGGGCGCAGGCGTCTCCGCGACCGGTTCCGGCGCCGGCTCCGCTACGGGCGCAGGTGCTGCCTCGACCGGGGCCGGAGCAGGCGTCGGCTCGGGAGCCGGCGTCGGTTCCGGGGCGGGTTCGGCAACCGGCGCGGGCGTCGGTTCCGGCGCGGGTGCCGGGGTCGGTTCCGGAGCAGGCGTCGGATCGGCGGCGGCACGCGCCTTTTCCTCGACACGGGCACGCTCGGCCTCGACGGCCTCGCGGGCGAGGCGCTCGTCGCGACGACGATGTTCCTCGGCCGCGTTCATACGTGCCTCTTCGGCCTCGCGCAGCAGCTTGGCCTGCAACTCGTGACGCGACAGACCGGCATTGCTGGCCGCCGGACGCGGGGCAGGGGCCGCCGGCGCGGGGGCCGGACGCTGCTGTGCGGGCGTCGCTTCGGGTGCGGCCTGTTCGACCGGCTGCTGTTCTTCGCCGGGACGGCCAAGCACACGGCGGCGCTTCACCTCCACGACCACCGTATTGGAGCGGCCATGGCTGAAGCTCTGCTTCACCTTGCCGGTTTCCACGGTGCGCTTGAGGCCGAGCGGCGCGCGTGTGCCCAGCTTCGGCTTGTCGTTGTCGATGTCGCTCATCCGGTTACTCAGGTTCCTGCTTCAATTGGTCGACGCCAATGTGACCGACAACGTCCGTGCCGGAAAATTGCGCCGTCGATGCGCCCTGCGAAGATGTTTCGCAAGCCGTAGGGATAGGTTCGGGTCCGATAAAGTGCAGCCAGCGGGACAGCGCGTCATTGGCCCGCTGTGCCGCCCGTGCGTCGGTCAGGCCGACATGTACCACATTTTCGCGCCCAAGCGCCAATGACAATATGGTGCGTGGGACCGGCAATGCCAATCCCTTGCGACCCGATCCTTCTTCGTCGCTGCCGACGCGCCATGCCTGCGCCAGTTTGCCGGCACCATCGGGCGCGGCGTCGGACGCATGGTACAGAGCGTACAGCTTGCCGCTGCGTGCCGCCTTGTCGATCGCGGTGCCGCCGACGACGACGAACCCCGACTTGGCCTCCAGTCCCAGCCGGTCGAGCGCATGACGCCGCAGCGCATCCTCGATCAACTGCGGAAGATCGGCGGGGATCGTCAGCGTCGCGCCCTTGAACGCACGCGCCAACGCCCCCTTCAACTTCCCCTTGGCCATCGCCGTTTCCAGCTCGGCCCGGGTCACCCCGATCCACGCACCACGGCCGGGAGCCTTGGCGCGGACATCGGGAAGTACGTTACCGTCGGGGGAGAGGGCGAGTCGCACCAGCCCGTCACGCAAACCGTGTTCGCGTGACAGGATGCAGCTGCGCTCGGGGCTGTCGGTTAGCCGCGCGGTGTCATTGTTCGGATTCCGCAACTGCGTCCTCCGACTCTTCGACCGCGACGTCCTCATCGGCGAACCAATGGGCGCGGGCGGCCATGATGATCTCGTTACCCTGTTCGTCGGTCAGGCCATATTCGGCGAGAATGCCGCCCTTGGGCGCTTCGCGCTTCGGTGCATCGTCGCCGCGACGACGCGGTTCCGCCTTCTTCTTTTCGACCAGTTCGTCGGTGGCGAGGTCGGCGAGGTCGTCGAGCGTCTTGATGCCCGCCTTGCCCAGCGTCACCAGCATCGCTTCGGTCAGATAGGGCAGCTCGGCCAGCGCATCCTCGACACCAAGCGCAGTGCGCTCTTCGCGGGCGGCCTGTTCGCGGCGTTCGAGTGCTTCCTGCGCACGGCTTTGCAGCTCCTGCGCAAGGTCTTCGTCGAAGCCTTCGATGCCCGCCAGTTCCTCGATCTCGACATAGGCGACTTCTTCCAGCTCGCCGAACCCTTCGGCGACCAGCAGCTGTGCCAGCGTCTCGTCGACGTCGAGTTCCTTCTCGAACATGCCCGAGCGTTCGATGAATTCCTTCTGACGCTTTTCCGACGCATCGGCTTCGGTCAGGATGTCGATCGCCTTGCCGGTCAACTGGCTGGCGAGGCGGACATTCTGGCCGCGACGGCCGATGGCGAGCGACAGCTGATCGTCGGGAACGACGACTTCGATGCGGTCCTCTTCCTCGTCGAGCACGACGCGCGCGACATTGGCCGGCTGCAACGCGTTGACGACGAAGGTCGCGGTGTCGGGCGACCACGGGATGATGTCGATCTTTTCGCCCTGCATTTCCTGCACGACGGCCTGCACGCGGCTGCCCTTCATGCCGACGCACGCGCCGACCGGATCGATCGAGCCGTCATGCGAAATGACGCCGATCTTGGCGCGCGACCCCGGATCGCGGGCAGCGGCCTTGATCTCGATGATGCCGTCGTAGATTTCGGGCACTTCCTGTGCGAACAGCTTCTTCATGAAGTCGGGATGCGCGCGGCTGAGGAAGATTTGCGGCCCGCGGTTCTCGCGGCGCACGTTCAGGATCAGCGAGCGGACGCGGTCGCCGACACGGACCGCTTCTCGCGGAATCTGCTGGTCGCGGCGGATGACGCCTTCGGCGCGACCCAGATCGACGACGACATGGCCGAATTCGACGCGCTTGACGACGCCGGTGATGATCTCACCCTGCCGATCCTTGAATTCCTCGAACTGGCGTTCGCGCTCGGCGTCGCGGACTTTTTGCAGGATGACCTGCTTCGATGCTTGCGCCTGAATGCGGCCGAATTCGATCGGGGGCAGCGGGTCGACGATATAGTCGCCGATCGCCGCACCCTTTTGCAGCTTCTGCGCGTCCTTCTCGCCGATCTGCTTGAAATGGTCGTCGACCAGCTCGGTGACTTCTAGCACGCGCCACAGGCGAAGGTCGCCGGTGTTCGGATCGAGCTTGGCGCGGATGTCGTTTTCCGACCCGTAGCGCGTCTTGGCGGCGCGCTGGATCGCGTCTTCCATCGCCTCGATCACGATGGCCTTGTCGATCATCTTTTCCGATGCGACCGCATTCGCGATCGCGATCAGTTCCGCCCGGTTGGCGGTGACGGCGGTGGCCATGTCAGTTCTGTCCTTCTGCGTCAGCCGGTTCGTCGTCGGCCGGTTCGTCTTCATACTCGTCGGCACCCGCGGTCGAAAGCGGCGCGGTCGCCTTCAGCAGGGCATCGGTAATGACCAGTTTCGCATCGATGATCGCGGCGAAGGGGACGGTCATCGGCTTGTGCTTGCGCACGTCGACAGTGACCTGATCGCCTTCGGTTCCCATCAGGATCCCCGTCAACTGCTTGCGACTGTCGATCGGGGCATCGAGCGTCACGCGCGCCTCGAACCCCTTCCAGTCGTCATAATCGGCAAGGCGCGTCAGCGGCCGGTCGATACCGGGCGACGACACCTCCAGACGATACGCCTCCTCGATCGGATCGTTCTCGTCCATCAGGTCGGAAATGCGACGCGACAGTTCGGCGCAGTCGTCGATGGTCAGCTGCCGCGTGTCGGGCCGTTCGGCCATGACCTGCAACGTCGGGTCCGACTTGCCACCGATCATCTTCACCCGCACGAGCGCAAAGCCCAGTGCCTGTGCTTCCGGTTCGATCAATCGCGTCAGTTCGGCGATATCCGCCATGCCGTCTCCATCAGCTACGCCGCTTCGCCGCCGGTCCCTGCTGGAACCGGCCTCGGCACGTTGGCGATGTCGAGGAAGCAACGTCCCTATATGTAAAATTGCATGTCTCGGCAAGGGGCACCGGATCGTGCCCGCCGGCACCGCGTTGCCAACGGCAACAATGTTGTTTCGAGAGGATTCCGCCGATGCCGTCATTCCGTTCGCTGATTCCCGCCGCCGCATTGCTGGCGGCGTGCAACGCCGGCAGCGACGTGGACGCGGCCCCCGCCATCGTCGCCCCGGCCCCGAGCGCCACCACGACTCCGGCCCCCGCACCCGGCCCGACCACCGGCGGCCTGCCGTTCGCAGCGCGGGAAGTGGCGACGTTCAACGCGCCATGGGCGATGACCTTCCTGCCCGACGGGCGGATGCTGGTGACCGAAAAGGGCGGCACGCTGCTGCTGGTCAGCACCGATGGGAGCCAGCGCACCACCGCCGCGACCATCCCGGTCGATTCGGCGGGGCAGGGCGGGCTGATGGACGTGGTGCTCGCCCCCGATTTCGCCAACAGCCGCCGGGTGTATCTCAGCTATTCGGTGGCCGGGGACGGCGGCAAGGGCGTCGTGCTGGCGCGCGGGGTGCTCGACGGCAACCGGCTGACCGGCATGACCGAATTGTTCCGCGCGACACCGTTCGTCAGTGGCGACGGCCATTATTCGGGCCGGATCGCGTTCGCCCCCGATGGGCAGCACCTGTTCTTCACCAATGGCGAGCGGCAGAAATTCGATCCAGCGCAGGACCCCAAGGCGACGCTGGGCAAGGTGCTGCGCCTGACGCTCGACGGACAACCGGCGGGCGATCCGGGGCTGACCGCGAACGGCTTCCATCCCGCGGTCTGGTCGTACGGGCACCGCAATCTGCTCGGCATCGCGTTCGATGCGCAGGGCAAATTGTGGGAACAGGAAATGGGACCGAAAGGCGGCGACGAGGTCAATCTGATCGTCGCCGGGCGCAATTACGGATATCCGCTGGTGTCGGAGGGCGATCATTATGACGGCCGTCCGATCCCGCGCCACAGCACCCGCCCCGATCTGGAAGCGCCGAAGGTCGCGTGGAACCCGGTGATCTCGCCGGGCGGGCTGATCGTCTATTCGGGCAAGCTGTTCCCGCAATATGCCGGCGACCTGTTCATCGGCGGTCTGTCGAGCGAGGCGCTGGTCCGGGTCGATGTGAACGGCACCAGCGCCGCCAAGGGCGACCAGTGGCCGATGAACGCCCGTATCCGCGAAGTCGAGGAGGGGCAGGACGGCGCGATCTGGGTCTTGCAGGACGGGGCCAATGCCAAGCTGCTGAAACTGACCCCGCGCGGTTGATACCCCGCGGCCGATTACAGGCGGGCGAGCGTGGCCGGATCACGCTCGCCGCCGTAGAAGCCGTCGAGGATCGCGGCGAAGACCGGTTCGCCGCCATCCGCTGCCGCGTCGAACAGCGTCATCGACGAGCGCAGCTTGATCGCGTCGATCGGGCCGAGGATGTGGGCGATGTCGTGACCGCGATGCGCGAGCAAGGCCTCGCTCGATTCGCGCAGTCGTTCACCGAGCAAGGGATGCGCCAGATAGGCGCGGGCTTCTGCCAGATCGCGAATCGCGAAATGCCGTGCGGTGGTGCTGTGGCCGAGGCCGGCGATCTGCGGAAACACGAACCATATCCAGTGGCTGCGCTTCGCACCGGCGCGAAGCTCGGCGAGCGCATCGGCATAGCTGTCGCGTTGCGAGGTGGTGAAGCGGTGCAGGTCGTCGTCCATCACCGCAAGATGGGAAGAGCGATCCCGACAGCCAATGCCGAGGGTCTGTTGCGAACCGCGCGAAAGGGCGAGTTTCGAGCCGGTGCCGCAACGCGCCTAACCGTGCGTTTCCGGACAGACCCTGACAACGTTTACCGTTGAACGGTCGACCACGATTCGCCTAGCATCCTCGCTCCAACATTCCTTGGGAGGGGATATGCATAAAAGCTGGATGGCAGCCGCGCTGGTTGCCGTGGTCGCCGCGCCGTCGACCGCGCAGACCGCCGAAGATTTTGCCGCAAAGGTCATCAACGCGCCGATGCCGGGCAGCCTGCAGGTCTATGGCATTCCGAAGCCGCCGCTGACGCGCAGCAAGGATGTCGATGGCGGCAAGGTGCTGAAGCTGTCGATTCCGGGTGCCGACAAGAATCCGTGGAACATCCAGCTCCAGTCGCCGACGACCGCGCCGGTGGCGAAGGGCGACCGCCTCGTCCTCGCCTTCCACGTCCGTGCGACGGGGATGCCGGCGGGGACCAAGGCGAAGATCGCCAGTGCGGGCATTCAGCTGAACAAGGAACCCTATACCACCATCGTCGGCGGGCCGATCGAAGCGGGTGAGGCGTTCGAGTTCCAGCAGGTAGCGGGCAAGGCCGATCGCGACTATGCGGCGGGCGAATTGATGGCGTCGCTGCAACTGGCGACCGGCAAGCAGACGTTCGAATTCGGGCCGCTGTTCATCATCAACCTCGACAAGAAGTGATGCGGGTGGCGACGCGGACCTAGCCCCGCGTCGCCGTCAGGAAATAGTCGAGCGAAACGTCGTCGGACAGTTTGAAGCCGTGCGTCGCCGAGAAGGCGAGGCCGGTCGGCGGCGATACGGTCATGCCCCCGGCGCGCAGGTGCGCCGTCAGTTCGTCGGGGGTCAGGAACCGGTCCCAGTCATGGGTGCCGCGCGGGATCAGGCCGATCCCTTCGCCGACCGAGATCATCGCTAGGCGCGAGAGCGGGGTGCGGTTGGGCGTCGACACGACCAGCAGCCCGCCCGGTGCCACCGCCTGTGTCAGCGCATGGACGAAGGCGGCGGGATCGGCGACATGCTCGATCACTTCGAGCGAGGTGACGAGGTCGAACCGGCGGCCGACGACGGCTTCGACACCGCCCGACAGATAGTCGATCGACAGGCCGCTCATCGCTGCATGGGCACGGGCCGCGCCGATATTTTCGGGCGCGGCATCGACGCCGGTGACCTGGCCGCCGAGCCGCGCGAGCGGTTCGGCGAGCAACCCCGCGCCACAGCCGACGTCGAGCACCGTCTTGCCCGCCAGCGGGGTGAAGCCGACGCCATCGCCGCCCCAATGCGAATCGATCGCGGTGCGCAGGAACGCGAGGCGTACCGGGTTCAGCCGGTGGAGCATCGCCGAGCTGCCGTGCGGGTTCCACCAGTCGGCGGCCATCTCCCCGAAATGGGCGGCTTCGCGCGCGACGACGCTTGATTGCGTGCCCAAGGCTTTTTCGGACATAAAGATTGCTTCGCTTGCGTTCGTCATGGCGCTCTCCTATCAGCCGCCGCCATTCCCCCCAAGGATGAATGGCAAACGCATGGCGCGGATCGTGATGAAGTTCGGTGGCACCTCGATGGCGGGGATCGAACGCATTCGCAACGTCGCCGAGCGCGTGAAGCGCGAGGTCGAATCGGGCAATCAGGTCGCGGTGGTCGTGTCGGCGATGGCCGGCGATACCGACCGGCTGGTCGGCTTTTGTCGCGAGGCATCGGCGCTGTACGACCCGCGCGAATATGATGCGGTGGTGTCGTCGGGCGAACAGGTGACCAGCGGGCTGCTGGCGATCGCGTTGCAGGCGATCGGCGTGCCGGCGCGCTCGTGGCTGGGCTGGCAATTGCCGATCCGCACCAGCGACGCCCATGCGACCGCGCGGATCGAATCGATCGACACGACCGCGCTCGACGAATCGCTGGCGCGCGGCGAAGTGGCGGTGATCCCCGGATTTCAGGGCGTGACCGACGACCGGCGCATCACCACGCTGGGCCGCGGCGGGTCGGACACGTCGGCGGTGGCGATGGCGGCGGCGATGCAGGCCGATCGCTGCGACATCTACACCGATGTCGACGGCGTCTATACCACCGACCCGCGCATCGTCCCGCGCGCGCGCAAGCTGGCGCGGGTGACGTACGAGGAAATGCTCGAACTCGCATCGGTCGGGGCAAAGGTGCTCCAGACCCGATCGGTCGGGCTGGCGATGAAGGAACAGGTCCGCGTCCGCGTGCTGTCGTCGTTCGACGATACGCGCGACGAGGACGGATATCGTGGAACGCTGATCGTCGGCGAAGAGGAAGTGACGGACATGGAACGGCAGCTCATCACCGGCATCGCGCACGACAAGAACGAGGCGAAGATCACTCTGGTCGCCGTGCCCGACCGTCCGGGTTCGGTCGGATCGATCTTTGCCCCGCTGGCGGCGGCCGGCATCAATGTCGACATGATCGTGCAGAATATCGCGCATTCGGCGGGGTCGACCGACGTGACCTTCACCGTGCCCGCCGCCGAACTGGCCCGCGCGCTCGACACGCTGGACAAGGCGAGCGGCGATATCGGTTTCGCCAAGCTGCTCCACGACACGCGGGTCGCCAAGATCTCGATCGTCGGCGTCGGCATGCGCAGCCATGCGGGTGTGGCGTCGACCATGTTCCAGACGCTGGGCGACCGCGGCATCAACATCCAGGCGATCACCACGTCGGAGATCAAGGTCAGCGTGCTGATCGAGGAGGATTATACTGAACTGGCGGTGCGGGTGCTGCACACGGCCTATGGGCTGGACGCCGAGGGGTAACGCTCCGTCCCGGCGAGCGGGCCGGAAGTTGACGAAGTTGACGGGACGTCGGGGTTGCGCAGCGGCCCCGGCGTTTTGTTTTTCGTGGTTGGTCAGGGGGTTGGTGGCTTGTCGGGGCGGCAGGGCTGCGTGGAAGTTGACACGGGGGCACTTGCAACCGTCGGTTTGTCACCCCGGACTTGAGCAAGACCACTGCGAAAGTACCTAGTCCGGTCCCCTGCCGCACCCCCGCGCAGGCGGGGGGGCCAGGGTTCCAGGCGCAAGCCGTTATTCTGCCTGGCTCTGGACCCCCGCCTACGCGGGGGTACGGTGCGTTTTCGGCGAAGCTTGCGACTTTCGCAGCGTTCTCGACTTGACCCGCGGTCCCTTGCGATGTGGGGGATCAAGGCCTGGCGGAAGGCGAAGGCTTACGAAGGGAAAGAACTTCGTGAGGCTGACAGGGTTGGCGGGTGTAGGAAAGCGCTTCCCGACTACCGTTCCGGGTGCGGAAATCTCCCTCCACCAGCTTCGCTGGTCCCCCTCCCCGTGCCGGGGAGGATTTTATTCGCCTAGCAGGTGGACGGCGATGCGTCGGCGATGCGCGCCCTTGCGGTGTTCGAACAGGTAGATGCCCTGCCAGATGCCGAGGACCGGGCGACGGCCGACGACGGGGATCGACAGCGACGTGTTGGTCAGCGCGGTGCGCAGATGCGCGGGCATGTCGTCGGGCCCTTCCTCGTCATGGGCATAGCGGTCGCTTTCGGGGGCGATGTGGCGGAAGAAGCGTTCGAGGTCGTCGCGCGCGGCGGCGCTGGCATTTTCCTGCACCAGCAGCGAGGCCGACGTGTGGCGGCAGAACATCGTCAGCAATCCGTCGCCGATGCCGGTCGCATCGACCCAGTGCCGGACCTGTCCGGTCATCAGGACCAGCCCCTGTCCGTTGGTGGTGACCACCAGCTCGCCATGTTCCTGTCGCATCATCGTCCCTGCTTGCCCGAAGCCGCCCGCCCGCGCTAGGCGGGGCAATGACCAACGCTTCGATCGGCGCCGAGCGCCTTGAGCGCCGCATGGCGCGCGGCCGCGACTTCCTCGGTTCCGAGACCGCCATCCTGTGTGGCGCGATGTCGTGGGTGTCCGAGCGCAACCTTGTCGCCGCCATCTCCAACGCCGGCGGGTTCGGCGTGATCGCATGCGGGGCGATGACCCCCGACCTGCTCGATGCAGAGATCGCCGGGACCAGGGCGCTGACGGACAAGCCGTTCGGCGTGAACCTGATTACCATGCACCCGGCGCTGTTCGACCTGATCGACGTGTGCGGGCGGCACGGCGTCACCCATGTCGTGCTGGCCGGCGGCCTGCCGCCCAAGGGGTCGCTGGAAGCGATCAAGGCGACGGGGGCCAAGGTCATCGCCTTCTCCCCCGCGCTGGCGCTGGCGAAAAAGCTGATCCGGTCGGGCGCGGACGCGCTGGTGATCGAGGGGATGGAGGCGGGCGGCCATATCGGTCCGGTGTCGACCAGCGTGCTGGCGCAGGAGATGCTGCCCGAGGTCGCCGAAAAGGTCCCGGTGTTCGTCGCGGGCGGGATCGGCCGTGGCGAGGCGATCGCGGGGTATCTCGACATGGGTGCGGCGGGGGTGCAGCTCGGCACGCGCTTCGTCTGTGCGACCGAATCGATCGCGCATCCGGCGTTCAAGAAGGCGTTCCTGCGCGCATCGGCCCGCGATGCGGTGGCCAGCGTACAGATCGACGCGCGCCTGCCGGTCATCCCGGTGCGCGCGCTGAAGAATGCCGGGGGCGAGCTGTTCACCGCGAAGCAGCGCGAAGTGGCGCAGATGCTCGACGAGGGCGGCGTGGCGATGGCCGAGGCGCAGTTGCAGATCGAACATTACTGGGCGGGCGCGCTGCGCCGCGCGGTGATCGACGGCGATGTCGAGCATGGCAGCCTGATGGCCGGCCAGTCGGTCGGCATGGTGACGAAGGAAGAACCGGCGGCCGAGATCATCGCGACGCTGATGGCGGAGGCGGCGCAGGCGTTGGAGAAGCGGGCGGTTTGAGGTCGAAGGTCACGAAGGTCACACTCGTGCGCGGTTTGTGGTGGTGACGTCGATGGGCTGACGGGCGCGCGGTTTTGACCGTGCGGGTCGGAATGGCGACGATGCGACAGAGCGTTGGGCGAGCCTGTCACGGGTTTGCGGTGTAGGAAAGTATGGGTCGGTGCCGGGAAGTGGTGTGTCCCGGTTCCATGGCTATTCATCGGCGTCGCGGCAGACCTTGCTCCCCTCCCTGACAAGGGAGGGGCTGGGGGTGGGTCGGCCCGCGAGGGAACGGTTAGCGCGCCACAACCGGCCTACCCACCCCCGACCCCTCCCTTGTCAGGGAGGGGAGATGCCCGATCCGTCGGGGGGGTGTCCGTAGATTGTCGATGCCCGGCAACGGGCGGACCTGCCTTCGCAGAGGTTTCAGTCAGGTCCGGGGTGACATCGAATGCCCGGAAGCGTCAGCGCGCCGCCGGCCCGTCCTCCGCCAACCACGCCAGTGCCGGCTCGCGTGCTTCGAACAGGGCGATGTTCGGCGCGAGGCGCTTGGCCTGCATCTTCAACAACGTGCTGTTAACGACGATCGCAATGCGGCGGGAGGAGACGCCGGGATTGGCGGCGATCTGTTCGAGCAGGGGCAGCACCTCGCGCGGCTGGACCGCGAACTGCGTCATGTCGAACAGCGTGACCTGCTGCCCCAGCGGACAGCCCAGTGCCGGCAGTCGGGCGAGCATCGTCGCCAGCGCATCGCGGAACCGCACGACGATCGCCGGGTCCCATAGCCCGCGCAGGTCGATGTCGAGCAGCTTGCGCGCCGGATCGATGCGGATGGTGAAGGCGGCGTCGTCGAGCGTCGGCGAATCAGGCATGGTAACCCATTCCGCCACAAGCGATTTTGGTGCAACCGGACGTGGCCGGTCCGATCAATAGGCGCGGCGAACCGCGAATTCGACCGCCTCGACCATCGCGTCCTTGGCCGGGCCATCGGGGAAGCGACCGATCGCGTCGATCGCACGCTGGCCGTAATGGCGGGCGCGGGCGAGCGTATCGTCGACCGCGCGCGACGACTGGACCAGCGTGATCGCATGGGCGAAATCGGCATCGCCCGCACGCTTGCCCGACACCGCGTCGCGCCAGAAGCTGCGCGCGGCTTCGTCGCCGCGGGCATAGGCGAGGATGACCGGCAGCGTCATCTTGCCTTCGCGGAAATCGTCGCCGGCATCCTTGCCCATGGTATCGGCGTCGGACACGTAATCGATGGCGTCGTCGACCAGCTGGAACGCGATGCCGAGATTGCGGCCATAGGCGTCGAGCGCGGCTTCGTCGGCGTCGGAACGTTCGGCGACGATCGCGGCGATACGGCAGGCGGCGGCGAACAGCGCGGCGGTCTTGGCACCGATGATGTCGAGATAGCGGTCCTCGGGCGTGTCGATGCGGCGGATCGCGGTCAGTTGGTTGACCTCACCCTCGGCGATGACGGCGGACGCGCCCGACAGGACGCGCAACGCCTTCAGGCTTTCGGCCTCGACCATCAGTTCGAAGCTCTTGGAGAACAGGAAGTCGCCGACCAGCACGCTGGCGGGATTGCCCCAGATGATGTTGGCGGTGCGCTTGCCCCGGCGCAGGTCGGAGCCGTCGACCACGTCGTCGTGGAGCAGCGTCGCGGTGTGGATGAATTCGACCGCCGCCGACAGCAGGTGGTGGCGCGTGCCGCCATAGCCGATCAGCCGGGCCGCAGCGAGCGTCAGCATCGGCCGCATCCGCTTGCCGCCGCCCGCGATCAGGTGGCCGGCGAGTTCGGGGATCAACGGGATCTTCGATTGCATCCGGTCGAGGATGACCGAATTCACGCGATTCATGTCGTCGGCGACGAGCGCCATCAGCGGATCGAGCGAAGGTTCGGTGCGCTTGTCGAGGCGGTGCAGGGTAGCCGTCATGTCCCAGCGATGTGGCGGTTCGGACACGCGAACGCAAGGGAAAGGCGGGGTTGCGTGACGCGGCCGGTCGCGCGAAAGGGGCATATTCCGGCACCGACCGCCCATGAAGGACGCCCATGCACGACGCGACGCTGCAACGCTTTCGCCAGAGCATCGACAATATCGATGCCGCGCTGGTCTTTTTGCTGGCCGAGCGGTTCAAGGTGACGCAGGCGGTCGGCCGCTACAAGGCGGACGAGGGGCTGCCCGCCGCCGATCCGGGGCGCGAGGAGGCGCAGATCGCGCGGCTGCGGTCGCTGGCCCGCGATGCCGATCTCGACCCCGAATTTTCGGAGAAGTTCCTGCGGTTCATCATCGACGAGGTGATCCGCCATCATCAGTCGATGCAGGACGGCAGTTCGGCCGCGTGAGCGACGACCGGATCGTCTTCGCCCCCGACGATGTCGACCTGACCCGATCGCCGCTCAGGCGGGGCATATCCGAACCGACCTATGTGCTGGGGGCGTTCAATCCGGCGCTGACGCGGTTGCCGAACGGCAATTTGCTGCTGCTGGTGCGGATCGCCGAGGCGCTCTGCGAACCGGTGCGGGGCGGACAGGTGCGCTCAATCCGCTGGACGGCGAAGGGCTATGTGCTCGACGGGTTCGCGGCGGACGCGGCCGATGTGCGCGATCCGCGATTCTTCGCGCTGACAGGCGGGGCCTATCCGTTTCTGGGGCTGACGTCGTTGTCGTGGCTGTTGCCGGTCGAATTGTCGGCCGACGGGCAGCGGGTGGTGGCGGTGCGGTACGACCGCGCGGTCGAACCCTCTGCCGACTACGCGCAATATGGCATCGAGGACCCGCGCATCGTGGCGATCGACGGTGTGTACTGGATGACGGTGTGTGGGGTGTCGGGCGGGCGGCTGTGTACGGTGATGTACCGGTCGGACGACGGGCTTGGCTGGCAGTCGCAGGGCATGGTGCTCGACCATGGCAACAAGGACATGGTCCCGTTCGAGGGGCGGGTGGGCGAGCGATTCGTGTCGCTGACCCGGCCGCTGTCGGATGCGTGGTTCGTGGCGCCGCCCGAGGGCGCGGAGGGCAGCGGGCCGAGCATCAACCTCGCCACCTCGCCCGACATGCTGCACTGGCGGCCGCTGGCCGAACCGGCGCTGCGACCGTTGAAGGGCGCGGCGGCGTATAAGCTGGGCGGTGGCACGCCGCCGGTGCGGACGGCGCGCGGGTGGATGCTGCTGTATCACGGCGTCGAGAAACAGGGGGCGGTCGGGGTGTACCGGACCTATCGCGCGCTGATCGATGCGGATGCCGGCCGGGTGCTGGAGCGCGACGAATCGGTCGTGGTGCTGGCGGCGGCACCGGCGCTGATCGCGCCGTTCGCGCATCAGGCGTATCTGCCGCAGCCGGTGGTGTTCACGACCGGCATCGTCCGCGACGACGACGACTGGATCGTCGCGTCGGGCGAGGCGGATCTGGCGTGCCGGCTGACGCGGATCGCGGGGCGGCGGCTGGATTGAGGCTTGCCGTTATTCCTCCACCATTTGCTTCGAGCGCAGGCTCGAGCCTGTCGAGAACCGAAGTCGAGAAGGGTGTGCCCCAAACGGGGCGTTCTCGACGGGCGCTTCTCGACAGGCCCGAAGCTGCTCGAACCGAACGGGTAGCGTAGAGATCAGACCCCCAGCCAGACCCGCAGCGGGTTGGCCGGGTCGGCCAGCAGCTTCACCGTCAATGCCAGCGACAGGACGACCAGCAGCGGCCGGATCGCGCGCCCGCCCCAGCGGATGGCGAGCGCCGCGCCGACCTGCCCCCCGGCAAGGCTGGCGAGCGCCATGGCGAGGCCGAGCGTCCACCACACATGGCCGCCCGCGACCAGCACGGCGACCCCGGCCAGATTGCTGGCGAGGTTCAGCAGCTTGGTATGCGCCACCGCGCGCGTCGCGCCCATGCCGGCGGCGGTGACCAGCAGCAGGGTGAAGAACGATCCGGTGCCCGGTCCGAAAAATCCGTCATAGGTTCCGATCGCTGCGATCGCGAGCAGCAGGCCGGCGGGGGCGAGGCGGACATGGGTATCGACGTCGGACAGGCGCGGCCCGAACAGGAAATACAGCGCCATCGCGATCAGCAGGACCGGCAGCACCGCCGACAGGAAATGCGGGTCGATCGCCTGCACCAGCGCCGCGCCGCCCGCCGCCCCGGCGAACGAAGCGAGCGCGGGCCAGGTGAAGCGGCGCAGGTCGATATGGCCCTTGCGCCAGAAGGCGAAGGTCGCACCGGCCGTCCCGCACGCGCTTTGCAGCTTGTTGGTACCCAGCGCCGCGACCGGCGGCACCCCGGCGGCGAGCAGCGCGGGCAGGGTGATGAGCCCGCCGCCCCCCGCCATCGCATCGAGCGTCGCCGCGCCGAACGCGACCAGCATGAGCAGGGCGATGAGGTCGATGTCCATGCGCGGGCCGTAGCGGGGATCCTGGTGGTGGGGAACCTTCCGTCGCTTTCCCTTCGTCATTCCCGCGCAGGCGGGAATACATAGACGCCGGTGCCAATGATGGGGGCGCGACGGCATGGGTTATGGGTTCCCGCCTTCGCGGGAACGACATCGGATGTTCGGAACAGGTGGGGAGCTTCTGTTGCCCGGTGCCCCCCGTACCGCTGGAATCCGATTCTGTTGCCCGGTTCGGTCCAACCGCGCTATTTTGGAGTAACTTCAGGCCGTGAAGCCCTTAGTTACGCCGCAATCGCGAGTGCTTCGTTATCGTTGGCACTTGTGTGTATGGGCCGTTGCGGTGGTCCCATTCCGAACGAAAACAGCGCTTTTCAACACACGTCGATCCTGGTTCGGCCCCGTCAGAAACGGTGTCCAGAAACACCACCTTATGGTGGAGCCGCCGGGTACTGCCCCCGGGTCCGCTGCGTCTATTGCACGCCGCAGTTTATCGTCATAGCCGGCTGGAAGCCGACACCGACCCATATAGGCGACTGTCCCTGCTTTGAAAAGAACCGTACTTCCCTTGCCGGAGCGCAAGTGGCATGGGCAGGGGACGATGTTGACCCAGCGTTCCCGCTATGCATTGCGCGCGATGCTGTTCCTTGCCGAACAACCCGCGGGCGAGGCACCCATGCCGATGCACCGCATCGCCACCGCCGCCAACGTGCCGCGCAAATTCCTCGAACTGATTCTGGCGGACCTGCGCGAGGCCGGGTTCCTGTCGTCGACGCGGGGCAAGGCGGGTGGCTATCACCTCGCGCGGGCGGCGCATCTGATTTCGCTGGGCGAGATCATCCGCGTGATCGAAGGGCCGCTGGCGCTGGTGCCGTGCGTTAGCCGCACCGCCTATCGCCCCTGCGGCGACTGCAAGGACGAAGCGGGCTGCGCGATCCGCCACGCGATGGCGCGGGTGCGCGACGAGACCGCGCGGATTCTCGACGGCACGAGTCTGGCGCAGGCAGCGGCGCTGGAATTGGCGGCGGCCTGAGCTAGCCCCTCCCCGGAAGGGAGGGGTTGGGGTGGGTTGGCCGGTTGTGGCGCGGGATCGTTTCCTCGCGGGCCGACCCACCCCCGGCCCCTCCCTTGTCAGGGAGGGGAGGAAGGTCAGGCTTCCGGCCGTGCCCGCGCCGCGCGCAGTTCGTCGCGGATTTCGCGGAGCAGCGCGACGTCGACCGGATCGGCGGCGGGCTCGGCTGCGCCGGTCTTCTGTTCTTCATGGACCACCGCGATCGCGCGGTTCACGAACTTGACCAGCAGGAAGACGATGAAGGCGAGGATCAGGAAGTTGATGATCACGCTGATGAATTCGCCATAGCCGAACAGCGGTACACCTGCCGCCTTGAGTGCCGCGTAGTTGTCGGGCGAACCGGTATAGCTGGCCGGGATCGGGCCGAGCTGCACGAAATAGCTGGAAAAATCGAAACCACCGAAGAGATAGCCGATCACCGGCATGATGATGTCGTCGGTCAGCGATTTGGTGATCGTACCGAACGCAGCGCCGATGATGACGCCGACCGCGAGGTCGAGGACGTTGCCGCGCGCGACGAAGGTTCGGAATTCCTTGATCATTCCCATGACCATCTCCCCATGGTTGAGGCCGCTGTTGTGCTTCGATACGGTGGCGACGCGCAAGGGCCATGACAGGACGTTCGATGATCGACAGCGATGCTCCCGAAGAAGTGATGTGGGCGGGACGCTTCATCACCGCGAAAAAACGCGGGCGATGGGAATATGTCGGGCGCGCGAACGGCATCGGCGCGGCGGTGATCGTGGCGATCGACGACGGCCATGTGCTGCTGGTCGAGCAATATCGCGTGCCGCTGGGCCGGGCCTGTATCGAACTGCCCGCCGGGCTGGTCGGCGACGACAGCGCCGGCGAGGCGGCGGCGGTCGCCGCGGCGCGCGAGCTGGAGGAAGAGACCGGCTATCGCGCGGCCAGCATGACCGCGCTCGGCGAATATCATTCGTCGCCGGGGATGGTGTCGGAAAGCTTCACGCTGTTCCGCGCGGGCGCATTGACGCGGGTCGGCGATGGCGGCGGTGTGCCGGGGGAGGACATCATCGTCCACCGGGTGGCGCTGGCGGACCTCGCCGGGTTCGTGGCGGACCAGCGGGCGGCGGGGAAGGCGGTCGATGTGAAGTTGTTGCTGTTGCTGGCACCGGTGTTGTTGGGGTGACGGTTAGGCCCGATCGACCATCAAGGGCCGATTTGATCTCTCCCCTCCCTGAGAAGGGAGGGGCCGGGGGTGGGTTGGTCCGTTGGCGGACGTGGCCTTTCCTCGCGGGCCTACCCACCCCCAACCCCTCCCTTGTCAGGGAGGGGAGCAACTTCGCTGAATGTCGATCGGGCTTGGCTTTCCCGCTCCGTTTGCTTCGAGCTTGTCGAGAACCGTCGTCGAAAAGGGGGTGCTCCAAGCGGCCGGGTTCTCGACGGACGTTTCTCGACTTCGCTCGAAACTGCTCGAACTGAACGGGTTTGGTGCGGGTGCTGAGGTAAGAGGGAGAGCGCCCGTCAGCCCTTGTGGTTGCCGCTGGGACTCGCACTCGGCGTGGGCACCGGCACGCGGCATGGTACGATCCTGTCCGGCGCGGGGCGTGCGCCCTCGGGCGTGAACATCGCGATATAGCCGCCGGCCGAGGGCATGCGCTGCAACTCGACCTGGCGGTATCCGACCGCTTCGAATTCGCATTTCAGCAGCGCGGGCGGGGTGCCGTGATTCTGGGTCGGACGGTCGGCGTCGACCACCACCACCTGTCCGCCGGGGCGCAGCGACGGGCGCAGGTTCCACAGGAACGCATACGGCTCGGCGATCTCATGGTACATATGGACCATCAGCACCCGGTCGAAACTGTTCGCGGGCAGCTTCGCATCATCGGGTTCGCCCAGCCGCACGCTGACATTGTCGAGCCGTTCGCGCGCCACGCGTTGCGCCAGCGCATCGCGGATCTGCGGAATGATGTCCTCGGCCAGCACCCGCCCGTCCGGGCCGACGCGCTGCGCCATGCGGATGGTGTAATAGCCCTCGCCCGCGCCGATATCGGCGACGGTCATGCCGGACGCGATGCCGGCGCGGTCCATCACCAGTTCGGCCTCGTTCAGCCGGTCGCGCGCTTCCTCGGTCGACCAGCGGGCCGACACGATCGTCGCCACCGGCCGGTCGGCCTTCGGAAAGTCGTGCCGGTCCTCCCGCTGCGCATTGGCACCCGCGCTCGGCTGCGTCGCATCGCAGCCGGCCAGCAGCAACAGCAGGGCCGGGAGGACGCGGCGCATCTCAGTCGACATCCTCGACTTCGACCGCTTCGCCGGTCACCCGCTGCGACAGCGCCGCCGCCATGAACGGATCGAGCGCGCCGTCGAGTACGTCGCCCGGCGCGGTCGAGACGACGCCGGTGCGCAGGTCCTTCACCATCTGGTACGGCTGCAACACATAGGAGCGGATCTGGTGACCCCAGCCGATATCGGTCTTGGTCGCGTTCTCCGCATTGGCCTCCGCTTCGCGGATCGCCAGTTCGCGTTCGTACAGGCGGGCGCGCAGCTGGTTATAGGCTTCGGCCTTGTTCTTGTGCTGCGACCGCTGATTCTGACACTGTACGACGATGCCGGTCGGAATATGGGTGATCCGCACCGCCGAATCGGTGGTGTTGATGTGCTGACCACCAGCACCCGACGCGCGATAGGTGTCGATGCGCAGGTCGCTTTCGTTATAGTCGACCTCGATATTGTCGTCGATTACCGGATAGACCCAGATCGACGCGAACGAGGTGTGCCGGCGTGCGGCGCTGTCATAGGGGCTGATGCGGACGAGGCGATGGACGCCGCCTTCGGTCTTGGCGAAGCCGTACGCATTCTCGCCCTTGATGAGCAAGGTCGCCGATTTGATGCCGGCCTGTTCGCCGGTATGCTGGTCGACCAGTTCGACCTTCAGCCCACGTCGTTCGGCCCAGCGGGTGTACATGCGTTGCAGCATGCCGGCCCAGTCCTGGCTCTCGGTCCCGCCCGCGCCGGCGTTGATCTCGATATAGGTGTCGTTGGCATCGGCTTCGCCCGACAGCAGCGCCTGTACCTTGTCGTGATCGGCGCGCTTCGCGAGTTCGGCGAGATTGGCGACGCCTTCGTCGGCCATCTCGGCATCGCCTTCCTCGTCGGCCATCTCGATCAGTTCGACGGTGTCGGACAGTTCACGCTCGATGGTGCGGGTGGCGGTGATCGCCTCGTCCAGCCGGCGACGTTCGCGCATGACGTCCTGCGCGGCCTTGGGATCGTTCCACAATGCCTGGTCCTCGACGCGCGCGTTCAGCTCGTCGAGCCGACGCAGCGCGCGGTCCCAGTCGAGGAAGCGGCGCAGCAGCGAGAGCGCATCGTTGATCTTGTCTACATGGGCTTGCGCTTCGGCGCGCATGGGGAAACTCCGGGAATAAGCGTAATCAGGGGGAATGCCGCCGATATAGGCGGCGCGCTAGTAGATTCCCCCTTCGCGTTGCAAGAAGTCGCTGTCGCGCGGTTGCGCCTGTTGCTGGGTGGGCACGGCGCGGGTCGGATCGCGGGTCACCGGCGCGCGCGCTTCGCCCAGCCGTCCGGTGGCGCGGCGCGCCTCGGTCTCGGGCTTGAACGCCTCCCAGATCACCGCCGCCTTGGGATCGGTGGTCGGCCACGCGCCATAGACCGGGCGGCCGCTCGCGCGATCGATGCGGACCATGCGGATGCCGGCGGGCGCGCGGAACGGCAGCGCCTCCATGTCCTTGTACGCCTTGACCGCGAAGGTCTTGTAGATCGGCGCGGCGATCGTCCCTCCCTGCGCATAGCCGCCGAGATTGCGGGGGCTGTCGAAGCCGAGATAGAGGCCGGCGATCATCTGCGGCGTGCCGCCGACGAACCAGACATCGGTCGGACCGGTCGAGGTGCCGGTCTTGCCCATGATCGGACGATTGAGGTCGCGCAGCGTCGTGGCGGTGCCGCGCTGGATCACCCCTTCCATGATGTGGACCATCTGGTACGCGCTCATCGCGTCCATGACCTGGCGCGACCTGATCTGCGGACGCGGCATCGGCTTGCCGTCCCAATCGGCGGCGTTGCAGCCGTCGCAGGCGCGCCAGTTTTCGGGCAGGATCACCTTGCCGCGCCGGTCCTGCACGAAATCAATGACCGTCGGCTTCAACTCGCGGCCCTGATTGGCAAGGATCGAATAGGCGTTGACCATGCGCAGCACCGTCGTCTCGCCCGCACCCAGCGCATAGGAGAGATAGGGCGGAAACTTCTCGTCGCTGATGCCGACGCGCTGGATCAGGTCGTTGACCTTGTCCATGCCGGTCTGGGCGGCGGCGCGCACCGTCATCAGGTTGCGCGACTGTTCGACGCCCCAGCGCATGGTATGCGGGCCGGCCCCGCCGCCGCCGAAGTTGCGGAAGCATTTCTGGCCCAGGCGCCCGCCCTGATTCACGCAGAACGGGCCGTCGACGATGATCGAGGCCGGGGTCATCCCTGCCTCCAGCGCGGCGGCATAGACGATCGGTTTGATCGTCGATCCCGGCTGGCGCATCGCCTGCGTCGCGCGGTTGAACGACTGGATCCGGCTGTCGAATCCGCCCTGCATCGCGAGGATGCGGCCGGTGCGCGGGTCCTCGACCACCATGCCGCCCGACACGCGCGGGACCGAGCGCAGCGACCAGTCGCCGCCCGCCGGTGCCACGGCGAGGATGTCGCCACGCTGGATCGCGCCGAATGCGTTGCCGGTGCCGCCGCGGACCGGCATCTGCGCATTGCCGCGCGGCAGGGTGCCGGTGCGGCCGTCGGCAAAGCCGATCCGCGCCTCGCCGCCCTCCTTGTCGATGACGATCGCCGCCTGCCAATCCTGATAATCGACGCCGATATTGGTGTTGAGCAGCGCCTGCTGCCAATTGTTGCCATCGATCGTCGTGCGCGGTTTGTTGAGCGGGCCGGACCAGCCGCGCCCGGCATCGAACCGGATCAGCCCGCTGCGCAGCGCATCCTGCGCATCCTGCTGGATCTTGGGGTCGAGCGAGGTGCGGACCCACAGGCCGCCGGCATAGACGCTGTACGGCCCGTCCTTCGCATTCTCCCCGAACTGGCCGAGCAGCTGGCGGCGGACTTCTTCGATGAAATAGCCGCCTGCCGTTTCCTGACGCGGAGTCTGGCGCGGGATGGTGCCGAGCGGCTGGACGATGGCGGCGGCGCGCTGGGCCGCGGTGATGAAGCCGTTGCGCTCCATTTCGCCCAACACCCAGTTGCGCCGCGTGATCGCACGATCATAGCCGCGCTCGGGCGTGTAGTTCGACGGTCCTTTCGGCAGGATCGCGAGATACGCCATTTGCGGCAGGGTCAACTCACGCAGTTCCTTGCCGAAATACGCATGCGACGCTGCCTCGACGCCGAACGCGTTCCGGCCGAGCGCGATCTGGTTGAGATAGAGTTCGAGGATCTGCTGCTTGGTCAGCGCGTCCTCGATGCGCCAGGCGAGCAGCGCCTCTTTCGCCTTGCGGACATAGCTGACCTCGCTGGTCAGCAGCAGGTTCTTGGCGACCTGTTGCGTGATCGTCGACGCGCCGATCGGGCGACCGTCGTTGCGCAGATTGGTGAGCATCGCCGATGCAATGCCAGGGTAATCGACGCCGTGATGCTCGAAAAACGTCCGGTCCTCGGCGGCGAGGAACGCGCGGACCAGCAGCGGCGGATATTCGGCATAGGACAGCTGCACGCGGCGTTCGCGGGCATAGCTGTGGATCGGATCGCCCTCTATTCCCCGGACGTTCGTGGGCAAGGGCGGTTCATAGGCGCGCAGCGAATCGACCGATGGCAGGGTGCGCCACAGCAGCAGCCAGATCAGGAATACGCCGATCCCCGACAGCAACAGCGCGATCGCGGGCAGGCGGAACCACCACCGTCGCCGGATGCGGGCGAAACGCGCCCGCCGGGACGGGGCGGGGGAGGTGTCGGGTTCGGATACGCTCATCGCCCGCGCGGTTTAGCAGGTTTGGCGGTCGGGGAAAGCGGCGCGTCGATCGGCGAAATGAGCCGCACCATGCCGGGGCGCTGCCGTGCTACTCGGCCGCGCCGTCGGTCGCGAGCGCGTCGGCAAGCAGCGATCGGATCGCGCGCAATTCGAGGATGCGTGCGGCGCGGCGGGTGATCGGGGCGACGGGGTTCGCCGGGGCCTTTGCCTCCTGCGCCAGCAATTGCTGCACGCCGCGCACGGTATAGCCCTGATCCCCCAGCAATGTCTGGATACGGCGCAGCAGCGCCACATCCTCCGGCCGGTAATAGCGGCGGTCGCCGGCGCGGGTCAGCGGGCGGATCTGCGCGAAACGCCCTTCCCAATAGCGGAGCCGATGCTGCGGCACCCCCAGTTCGCGCGCCACTTCGCCGATCGTGCGATAGGCGTTGGCGGATTTGTCGACCGGGGGCGGCAATCGGCCTCGTTCAGTTGGCGGTGATGCGGTCGCGCATCATCTGGCTGGCGCGGAAGGTCAGGACGCGGCGCGGCGCGATCGGCACTTCGACCCCGGTCTTGGGATTGCGGCCGACCCGCTCGCCCTTGTCGCGCAGCACGAAGCTGCCGAAGCCCGAAATCTTGACGTTCTCGCCCTGCGACAGCGCCTCGCACATATGATCGAGGATCTGTTCGACGACGCGCGCGGAATCGGCCCGCGACAGACCGATCTCGCGGTGCATCTCTTCGGAGAGATCGGCGCGGGTCAGCGTACCATCGGAAACCATCAGTGAAATCCTTTTTCGTCTACACCGCCTGCCGCTAGCATAGCGTATACGAAGATTCAAAAATACTAAAGGATTACCAACGCACTACGGCGGCACCCCAGGTGAAACCACCGCCCATCGCCTCCAGCACGACGATGTCGCCGCGCTTGATCCGTCCGTCGCGGGTGGCGACGTCGAGCGCGAGCGGAACCGATGCGGCCGAGGTGTTGGCGTGCATGTCGACGGTCACCACGACCTTTTCCCGCGGCAGGCCCAGCTTGCGCGCCGTTGCGTCGAGGATGCGGGCATTGGCCTGGTGCGGCACGACCCAGTCGACATCGTCGGAGGTCAGGCCCGCCAGTTCGAGCGATTCGCCCATGACGGTAGCCAGATTGACTACCGCATGGCGGAACACTTCCTTGCCCTTCATGCGCAGCTTGCCGACCGTGCCGGTCGTCGACGGACCGCCATCGACATAGAGCAAGCCATTGTGCCGGCCATCGGCGTGAAGGCGGGTCGCGAGAATGCCCTGCGGCGCGTCGCCACCGGTTTCGCGTGCTTCGAGGACGATCGCACCCGCGCCGTCGCCGAACAGGACGCAGGTGGTGCGGTCCTGCCAGTCGAGGAGGCGGCTGAATGTCTCGGCTCCGATCACTAATGCCCGGTGGTGGATACCGGTGCGCAGCATCGCATCGGCGACCTGCACGGCATAGAGAAAGCCCGAGCACACCGCCGCCACATCGAACGCGACGCAGTCGTCGATGCCGAGCATCGCCTGCACCTTCGTCGCGGTCGCCGGGAAGGTCTGGTCGGGGGTGGCGGTCGCCAGCACGATCAGGTCGATCGCCTGCGCTTCGATCCCGGCAGCGGCGATGGCGGCGCGGGCGGCATCGGCGGCGAGCGTCCCGGTCGTCTCATGCTCGGCGGCGATATGGCGGAAGCGGATGCCGGTCCGTTCGACGATCCATTCGTCGGACGTATCGACCTGTTCGGCCAGTTCGGCATTCGACACCCGCCGGGCAGGGAGCGCGGAACCGGTGCCGGTGACGACCGAACGGATCATGCCGCGCGCGCCTCGATCGCCGCGAGATCGCTGGCGATGCTGCGGGTCAGGTCGTCGCGCACCATCTTGGCCGCGACCTGGATCGCGTTCGAAATGCCGGCTTCGTTGGCGCTGCCATGGCTTTTGACCACCAGCCCGTTGAGGCCGAGAAAGACCGCGCCGTTGTGGTTGTTGGGATCGAGGTGATGGCGCAGCAATTCGGTCGCCGGGCGCGAGATCAGGAACCCGATCTTCGACCGGATCGACGAACGGAAGGCGCGCTTGAGCAGGTCGGCGACGAATCGCGCGGTGCCCTCGGCGGTCTTCAGCGCGATATTGCCCGAAAAGCCGTCACAAACGACGACATCGACCTGTCCGCGCGACAGGCGATCGCCCTCGATATAGCCCGAAAAGGTCATCGGCAAATGCGGCGAGGCGCGCAGGATCGCTGCTGCTTCCCGGACGCTGTCGATGCCCTTCAGCTCCTCGGTGCCGATGTTCAGCAGCGCGACGCGGGGCGATTCGAGGTCGAGCGCGGTGCGGGCATAGGCCGCCCCCATCACCGCGAACTGGACGAGGTTGCGGGCATCGCACTCGGCATTGGCGCCGAGGTCGAGCATGACGAGGTCATTGTCGCCGAGACTGGGCAGCAACGCCGCCAGTGCCGGGCGATCGATGCCCGGCATGGTGCGCAGCGCCAGCTTCGCCATCGCCATCAGCGCGCCGGTATTGCCCGCCGACACCGCAGCGGCGGCACGGCCCTGCTTCACCAGCCCGATGGCGACGCCCATCGACGTCGTCTTGGCCCGGCGAATCGCCTGGCTGGGCTTGTCCGACGATCCGACGACTTCGGGGGCGTGGACGATTTCCGACGCGGCGGACAGGTTCGGGTGCGATTCGAGTCCGGCACGAATCGCCGCTTCGTCCCCGACCAGCAGGAACCGCATCGATTCGTGGCGGCGTCGCGCATGGGCGACGCCCGCCAGCATGGTGGCAAGCCCTTCGTCACCGCCCATCGCGTCGATGGCGATCCAGGACCCGTCAGCCATGCGTGCTTCCCTGTCCGGTCCGGCGGTTACGCTTCGACCGAGACGACTTCGCGACCGTTATAATGGCCGCAGGCGTTGCACAGGTTGTGCGGACGCTTCAGTTCGCCACAGTTCGGGCATTCCTGGAACGATTCGACGCTCAGCGAATCGTGGCTGCGACGCATACCGCGCTTGGAGGGCGAGGTCTTTCTCTTGGGAACTGCCATTTCGGCACCTTTATCACTTGGGTATCGGTTGGTTTCACCACCAACTGACGACGCGGCCCAGGCAAGTGCCCGACCGCTTTCCGCGACCGGCGACCCGCCGGACCGGCAGACAGGCTGGTCGCGAAGCGAACCGCGCCTATAGCGTTTTCGAGCGGGGTTGCAAGCTTCGGGTTGGATTCAGCGCCCAGCGCGATGCCGATCTCTCCGCGTCATCCCAGCGAAGGCTGGGATCTCCCGGTGACGGTTCGGGACAGGAGCCGCGCAAGACCCCAGCCTGCGCTGGGGTGACGAACTTCAGGAAGGGCAGCCTTATATAAGGTGACGCTATCCCGCCAGCACCTTGTCACCGACAAATGGATTCGTCGCCCGCTCATGGCCGAAGGTACTGCCCGGACCATGGCCCGGCACGAACGCGATATCGTCGCCCAGCGGCCACAGCTTCGTCACGACCGAATCGATCAGCGCCTGTGTATCCGACAGCGGAAAGTCGGTGCGACCGATCGATCCCTGGAACAGGACGTCGCCGACCAGCGCGAATTTGGCGTCGGCGTGATGGAAGATAACATGGCCGGGGGTGTGGCCGGGGGTCTCGTACACCGCGAAGCTGGCCTCGCCGACGGTGACGGTGTCGCCCTCGACCAGCCAGCGATCGGGTTCGAACGGGACGCCGCGCAGGCCCCAGCGTTTGCCGTCCTCGTCCAGCCGCGCGATCCAGAACCGGTCGGCCTCGTGCGGCCCCTCGATCGGTACGCCCAGTTGCTCGGCGAGCGGCTTGGCCTCGCCGCAATGATCGATATGCCCGTGGGTGAGCAGGATCTTTTCGATTCGCACGCCATGGTGCTCGGCAGCGGCGAGCAGGCGCGGCAGGTCGCCGCCGGGATCGACGAAGGCGCCGCGCATCGTCGTGGTACACCAGAGCAGCGTGCAATTCTGCTGGAGCGGCGTCACCGGGATGATCGCCGCGCGGATCGGGGATGGGGTCATGCCCGTGCCTTACCGCCGAATACCGTACCGACAAAGCGCGGTTCGACGCTTGCCCCGCGCGGCGGCAAACGGCAAGCGTGGGCGATGTTCGATACGACCCGGCCTTTCGTGCTGTTCGACGATGCCCGGCCGGGCGGCTCGGGCAAGCTGTATCGCGCGCCGTCCCGCATCATTCGTGCCGATCACGTCGGCGAGGTGGCGGCGGCGCTGGCCGACTTGTCGACCGCGATCGGCGAAGGCGCGTCGGTCGCGGGTTATCTCCAGTATGAAGCCGGGGCAGCACTGGTGCCGGGGCTGCGGATGCGCAGCGGTACTGCGCCGTTGCTGTGGTTCGGCGTCTTCGCCGCGGCCGAAACGGTCGACGTCGCCGCTGCCTTGCCCGACCCGCAGGGCGCATGGATCGGCGAGGTCGAGCCGGCGATCGATGCCGATCGCTACACGGCACAATGCACCACCGTCCTCGACCTGATCGCGGCGGGCGACCTGTATCAGGCGAACCTGACCTTCGGCGCGCAGGTGCCGGTCGCGGGCCATCCGCTGGCGCTGTATGCCGCGATTCGGCCGTGCGCGGCGGCGGGGCATGGCGCGGTGGTGTGGACCGGCGAGGACTGGATTCTCTCCTTCTCGCCCGAACTGTTCTTTGCGGTCGACGGGCGGCGCATCACCGCGCGGCCGATGAAGGGCACCGCCGCGCGCGATCCCGATCCGGCGCGCGATGCCGCCGCCGCGCGCGCACTGGCCGCCGATCCCAAGCAGCGCGCCGAAAATCTGATGATCGTCGACCTGATGCGCAACGACCTGTCGCAGGTCAGCGTCGCGGGCAGCGTGCACGTGCCCGAGCGATTCGTCGTCGAAACCTATCCGAGCATCCATCAGATGGTGTCGTCGGTCACCGCCGACCTGCTGCCCGACCGGAATGGGGTCGATGCGCTGGCGGCGCTGTTCCCGTGCGGGTCGATCACCGGCGCGCCCAAGAAGCGGGCGATGGAGGCGATCGACGGTATCGAGGATCGCGCGCGCGGCATCTATACCGGGGCGATCGGCTGGATCAACGGCACTGGCGACGCGTCATTCAACGTCGCGATCCGCACGCTGCATCTGGCACCCGAAGGCGCCCATGCGACGCTGGGGCTGGGATCGGGGATCGTCGCCGATTCGCGCGCCGCCGACGAATGGTCCGAATGTCTCGCCAAGGCACGGTTCCTGAACCTGCCGCCGGCGCGCTACGATCTGGTCGAAACGATGGCGTTCGATCCGCTGGAGGGGATCGCCCTGCTCGAAGGGCATATCGCCCGCCTGACGCAAAGCGCGCGGCGGCTGGGCTTCGCGTTCGATCGCCATGCGACGCGCAACGAATTGCAGGCGGCGACCTTTCGCCTGCGCAATCCGTCGCGCATCCGGCTGTTGCTGTCGCGATCGGGCGCGATCTCGGTCGATGTCACGCCGCTGCCGACGCTGCCCGCCGGGCCGGTCCTGGTGGCGGTCGCGCCGCTGCCGCTGGCCGCGACCGACCTGCGCATCGCCCACAAGACCAGCGACCGGCGCTTCTGGCCCGCGCCGCCGCCGGGCTGTTTCGAAACGATCTTCACCCGCGCCGATGGCGAGGTGACCGAGGGCAGCTTCACCTCGATCTTCGTCCGGCGGGAGGAGGGCGGGCAGCTGCTGACCCCGCCGCTCGATCGGGGATTGTTGCCGGGGGTGCTGCGCGCCGAACTGATCGCGCGCGGCGATGCGGTCGAAATGCCGCTGACGCCGGCCGATCTTGCGCAAGGATTTTACATCGGCAACGCCGTTCGCGGATTGATTGATGCGCGGCTGGTTGCGGCGGGGGAACGGGGCGGCTAAGGGCGCGGCACCTGTTCCTTCTCAGCATCGGACGTCCCATGAAGCCCTCCGCCGCGCTCGACCGCATCAATCCGTCGCCGACCCTCGCCATCACGTCGAAGGTGCTCGAACTGAAGCGGCAGGGCGTCGACGTCATCGGGCTGGGCGCGGGCGAACCCGATTTCGACACACCCGATTTCGTCAAGGAAGCCGCGATCGAGGCGATTCGCGCCGGCAAGACGAAATACACCAATGTCGACGGCACCGCCGAGCTGAAGGACGCGATCATCGCGAAGTTCAAGCGCGACAACGGCCTGACCTACGCCGCGAATCAGGTCAGCGTGAATGTCGGCGGCAAGCACACGTTGTTCAACGCGCTGGTCGCGACGGTCGACGCCGGCGATGAAGTGATCGTGCCGGCCCCCTATTGGGTCAGCTATCCCGACGTCGTCCAGTTCGCGGGCGGCACGCCGGTGTTCATCGCCGCCGGGGCCGACCAGCAGTACAAGATCACGCCCGAACAGCTCGACGCCGCGATCACCGAACGCACCAAGTGGGTGATCCTGAATTCGCCGTCCAACCCGACCGGTGCCGGCTATACCCGCGCCGAACTGCGCGAACTGGGCAAGGTTCTGGAACGGCATCCGCATGTCTGGATCTTTGCCGACGATATGTACGAGCATATCGTCTATCCGGGATTCGAATTCGCGACGATCGCGGAGGTGAACCCGACGCTGTACGATCGCACGCTGACCGTGAACGGCTGTTCGAAAGCCTATGCGATGACCGGCTGGCGGATCGGCTATGCCGGCGGCGCGGCATGGCTGATCAAGGCGATCGCCAAGCTGCAGTCGCAATCGACCTCCAACCCGTGTTCGATCGCACAGGCGGCGGCCGTCGCCGCGCTGAACGGCGACCAGTCGTTCCTTGCCGAGCGCAATGCCGCGTTCCAGCGTCGCCGCGACATGGTCGTCGCCGAACTGAATGCGATCGACGGCGTGACCTGTCCGATGCCCGAGGGTGCCTTCTACGTCTATCCCGACCTGTCGGGGCTGATCGGCACGTCGACGCCCGCGGGCCGGCGGATCGCCACCGACGAGGATTTCGTCGGTTATCTGCTGGAGGATGCGAAGGTCGCGGCGGTGCAGGGCGCGGCGTTCGGCCTCTCGCCGGCGATGCGGATCAGCTATGCGACGTCGGATGCATTGCTGCGCGAGGCTTGTGCGCGTATCCGTACCGCGTGCGCCGCGCTGAAGTAACCACCGAGTAGAAAGAGACTATTAGGCCTTTTTGATCTATCGCGACTTTGGTTGCGATAGTGAGGACGGCTTGCTCGATCTTTCCACAATGTACGTCATGGTTTCGCTGGCATCGATCGTTGCCGGCATCATCCATGTCGTTCCGTGGGCGACCGGGCGGTTCGACAACTGGGCCGCATGGTGGGGGTTCGGGCATATCCTGCTCGGTGTCACCGCGGCCGGCGCGGTGTTCCGCGATATGGGTGGTGGCGACTATATCGTCTGGCTGGGCAACCCGCTGGCAGTGGTCGCCTATGCCGCGATCTTCATCGGCCTGCGCACCTTCGCCTATCCGGACGGCAGCAACCGGCTGATCCTCGCGGCGGCGCTGGTCGCGGCGACTCCGCTGTTCTTCTCGGTCCGGATCGAGGAACTCGGGTTCCGGGTCGGGTATCTCAGCAGCCTGCGCGCGCTGTTCGACCTTGCCATCGTGCTGACCGCGATCCGGCTGGCGCGGCGTGAATCGCTGCATACCGCGTGGATCGTCGTCGCGCTGTTCGCGCCGACCGTACCGCTGTTCGTCGCGCGATCATGGTCGGCGTATCATGGCGATATCGGCACCAGCCTGACGGGCATGAAACACGGGCTGGGGGCGTGGCTGACCGTGCTGCCGATCTCGTTCATCATGTTCCGCGGCGTGTCGCTGCTGACGATGGATGCCGAGCGCGGGCATCAGGCGCTGTCGGCGCTGCTCGAACGCGATCCGCTGACCAATGCCTATAACCGTGCCGGGTTCGACCGGCGGCTGGCGCGGTGGCGGGGCGGGGGCGCGGTGCTGATGATCGACCTCGACCATTTCAAGCCGTTGAACGATCGCTGCGGCCATGCGGTGGGCGATGCCGCGCTGGTCGCGCTGGTCCGCGCGACGACGGCGGCCTTGCCCGACGGGGGGCGGGTGTTTCGCTGGGGCGGCGACGAATTCGTGTGCGTCCTGCCCGATGCCGATCAGGCGGGGGCCGATGCCACCGCCGCCGCCATCGCCGTCCGCTATGCCCATGCGATGACGGGAATCGTGCCGGGCGACCTGCCCGTCGCGCTCAGCATCGGTACCGCGGTCGGGACGCTCGACCATATCACCGACCTGATCGTCGCCGCCGACCACGACATGTATGCCGTCAAGCAGCGCAACCGCACC
This sequence comes from Sphingomonas sp. Leaf5, assembly GCF_001421155.1. Taxonomy (NCBI): domain Bacteria; kingdom Pseudomonadati; phylum Pseudomonadota; class Alphaproteobacteria; order Sphingomonadales; family Sphingomonadaceae; genus Sphingomonas; species Sphingomonas sp. Leaf5. The sequence goes on from NZ_LMJZ01000002.1 coordinate 106,242, forward strand.
AAAATGCCGGTCGTGCAACGCAGCGTTTCCGAAATCCACCCCGTCATCGACTTGATTTCGCACCCGCAACATGGTTGAGGCTGTGCAGGAGATGAACGGACGCGCCAGCATCGGTTCACCGCCCCCAACTATATCTTGCCGCTGAAGAACGGGTCGCCCGCCGCCATGGCGATCGACCCGCTGCCGCGCACCATCCGGGTGTGCGGCCGGGCAAGAGGATGAGACAGATGACCGCCAAGCGCACCGGATTCCTTCGCCATTTCGTCAGCGGCTTCGCCATGGGCGCCGTCGCGCTGTTCGCGGTGCAGATCGCCGATCCGAGCGATGCGAAGTCGGTCCGTTCCGCACCGGCGGTCGTCGAACGCATCGGTTGATCTGGCGGGGCGCACGGCCGCGCCCCATCTTTGGTCGGTTCGCGTCAAGGAACCGACCATGAAACCCCTGCTACCCCTGTCGATCGGTGCCATCGGCCTTGCTGCCGCACTGACGATCCAGCCCGCCACCGCCGAACGCGCGGTGCCGGTCCCCGCCATCGCCAGCGATGTTCCCGCCAGCCCCGGCGCTGCCACCGCTGTGCTGGCGGGTGGCTGTTTCTGGGGCATGGAGGCGGTGTTCGAACGGGTGAAGGGCGTGCGATCGGTCGTCAGCGGCTATGCCGGCGGCACCCGCGCTACCGCCACCTACGACCAGGTATCGACCGAACGCACCGGTCATGCAGAGGCGATTCGCATCACCTACGACCCGCGCGTCGTCAGCTATGGCACGTTGCTGCGCCTGTATTTCTCGGTCGCGCACGATCCGACGCAGGTCGACGGCCAATATCCCGATCGCGGCCCCAGCTATCGCTCGGCGATCTTTGCACAGACCCCCGAGCAGGCGGCGGTGGCGCGCCGCTATATCGCGCAACTGACCCGGGCGAAGGCGTTCCCCAAGCCGATCGCGACGAAGGTCGAGACGGGTGCCTTCTACCCCGCCGAAGCCGGTCATCAGGACTTCGCACGGCGAAACCCGTCGCATCCGTATATCGTGCGGTGGGACAAGCCGAAGGTCGCGGCGGCACGGGCGGCGTATCCGGGGCTGGTTGGGTAGAAGAAGATTCGGTTTCACGCGGAGGCGCGGAGACGCGGAGCAGTTGCGTTCGCTGCAACTGGATCGCGCAGCGATCAATCCTCTCGATCGCTGCCATGAAATGGAAGGTTCCGCTGACGCGGAACCGCGGGAAGCCGCAACCTCCTCCGCGCCTCCGCGCCTCCGCGCCTCCGCGCCTCCGCGCGAACCACTCTTCTTACAGCAACCCCAGCGCCATCAACTCCCCGACGAGACGCGGCGGCAACGCGTCCGCGCCCGTGCCCTCGCCACCCAGATCGGCGGGCGCGTCGGCCTCCTCCAGATAGCGCCACCCCTGATGCGCCCGCTTGGGTCGCGCCTCGACCAGCACCAGTTTCGGCCCCAGATGGATCGCAACGCGGCCACCCTCGGCCTCGCCGAAGCCGAGGATCGGCGAGCGCGCGACCAGCCGGTGCTTCAGGATCCAGAACAGCGACCCGCCCGCGATCTCGGCAGCGCGTTTCGGCAGATAGCGGGTGGTCAGCGCCCCGCCCTCGGCATGGCGCGCGGCCAGCCGTTCGGCGAGTTGTTCGACCGATTCGATGGCGAACGCGACTTTGGTGAGATGCAGCGGCACGCGACCCACATGGGAAGCGCAGTCGCGTGCCTCAAGCTGTCAGTCCGCTGACCGTCGCAAGGCCGAGAAACACCAGAAACCCCATCGAATCGGTGGTCATCGTCACGAAGATCGACGACGCGACCGCCGGATCGGCATTGAACCGGTCGAGCGTCAGCGGCACGAACACCCCGGCAAAGCCGGCGATGACGACGTTCAGCAGCATCGCCGTGCCGATCACCGCCCCCAGTTGCGGGTTGCCGAACCATAGCGTCACGCCGGTGCCGATCAGCGCGGCGACGGTCAGGCCGTTCATCAGTGCGATCACCATCTCGCGCCGGATCGCGCGCAGCGTGTTCGACTGGGTCAGCTGATTGGTGGCCAGCGCGCGGACGGTGACCGCCATGGTCTGCGTCCCCGCATTGCCGCCCAGACCCGCGACGATCGGCATCAGCGCCGCCAGCGTCACCATCCGGTCGATCGTCGCCCCGAATGCGCCGATGATCGTCGCGGGCAACAGCGCGGTGATCAGATTGGTAATCAGCCAGCGCACGCGCGCCTTGTACGAATCGCGGATCGGTTCGTTGATGTCGCCTTCGCCCGCGCCCGACAGCAGCAGCGCGTCCTCGCCCGCCTCGGCCTGGATGATGTGGACGACGTCGTCGACGGTAATCATGCCGACCAGCCGCCCGCTGCCATCGACCACCGCCGCGGAGATCAGCGCGTATTTCTGGAAACGGAGCGCGACTTCTTCCTGATCCATGTCGACCGGGATCAGTGTCTGTTCGCGCGCCATCACGTCGCCGATCGCGACGTCGCGCGGCGTCCGCAGGATCCACGACAACTGACAGGTGCCGATCGGCTTGTGCGCCGGATCGACCACGAAGATTTCCCAGAAATCGGTGGTCAGCACTTCGTCGGCGCGCAGATAGTCGAGCGCGTCGCCGACGCTCCAGTGCTCGGGCACCGCGACCAGTTCGCGCTGCATCAACCGGCCGGCGGATTCCTCGGGATAGGACAGCGCCTCCTCGATCGCGGCGCGATCGTCGGGGTCGAGCGCGCGCAGCACCGCACGCTGGTCGGCATCGTCGAGATCCTCGATGATCGCGACCGCGTCGTCGGTGTCGAGTTGCGCGGCGAGATCGGCGACCTGCGTCGCGGTCAGCGCGTCGATGACGGCGTCGCGGACCCAGTCGTTCATCTCGGCGAGCACGTCGCCGTTCAGCCGCTCGGCGATCGCCGCCGCCAGTGCCGCGCGCTGTTCGCCCGGCACCAGTTCGAACAGATCGGCGAGATCGGCAGGGTGGAGCGGCTCGACCAGCTCGCGCGCCGCCTCGTCGTCGCCGCGGTCGACCGCTTCGCAAACGGCGCGGACGAATTCGGGCTTCAGCCGGTCGTCCTCGTCCAGTTCGCTGGTCGTTTCGGGAAGGTCGAGTTCGGTCATGGGTGCAACCCTCCTGCCACGTGCGTCCGGCCGCTGTAGCCATGCTGCACCGCCGTGCAAACCCTGTGCGGTTGCCAGTGCCGTTCCGGCACCCTAGCTAGGCGCGACTTTCAAGGAGCTTTCAATGGCCGATACCCCCAGCACGCTCGTGATGACGCTCGACACGGGCGAAGTACGGATCAAGCTGCGCCCCGATCTGGCGCCCAACCACGTCGAACGCATCGTCAAGCTTGCCGATTCGGGCTTTTACGACGGCGTGGTGTTCCACCGCGTGATCGACGGCTTCATGGCGCAGGGCGGCGACGGCGGTCGCGGCGACGGCACCGGCGGGTCGAAGGAACCGAACCTCAAGCAGGAATTCAACGCCGAACCGCATGTGCGCGGCGTGTGTTCGATGGCGCGGACGCAGGACCCGAACTCGGCCAACAGCCAGTTTTTCATCTGCCTCGACGATGCGACCTTCCTCGACCGTCAGTACACGGTGTGGGGCGTGGTCGAGAGCGGCATGGACGCCGTCGACGCGCTGCCCAAGGGCGAACCGCCCCGCAACCCCGGCAAGATCGTGACCGCACGTAGCGAAGCGTAAGCGGTTTGCTCCCCCGTCCGTCATTCCGGCGCAGGCCGGAATCCACGGACGGGGGGGACGGCAGCGATCGTTCGATAGCGTCCGACACAATGGATTCCGGCCTTCGCCGGAATGACGGGGGGGCGGCGAAGGCGCTCCCGACCCTACTCCGCCGGCGCGCCCAGCGCCTGCACCAGCCAGTCGTGGAACAGCTTCACCGGTCGCTGCTGCAACATGCGCGGGCGGCACACGAACCAGTGGCTATAGGTCGAATCGACCGCGCGATCGAACAGCGGCACCAGCCGGTCGTCGCGCGCCGTTTCGAAATGCGATTCGAGCATGAAGGCGACGCCAAGCCCCTGCGCCGCCGCCTCCAGCATCAATGTGCCCGAATCGAACCGGTCGATCGCGGCAGGCTCGAGATCGGGCAGGCCGGCGGCGTGCATCCAGTCGGAAAAGGTGTCCGGCATGTCGCGGTGGATCAATGCGGTATGCTGCGCCAGTTGCGCCGGATCGGTGATCGGCGACCGGTCGATCAGCGCCCGTCCGGCGATGGCATAGACGCGGTTCCGGTCGAGCCGACGGGCATAGAGCGCCGGATCGATCGCATGGTCGAGCACGATCGCGACGTCGATCCCTTCGCCCAGCCGCCCTAACCCGTGATGCGCGGTATCGAAATCGAGATGCAGTTCGGGATGCTGGTCGTGCAGGTCGCCCATGCGCGGCATCAGCCGCTGGATCGCGAACAGCGGCAGCACGCCCAAGCGCAGGCGCAGCACCGTGACCGCACCCGACATCTGTTCGACCGCGTCGGACAGGGTGTCGAGCGCGCCCGACAACAGCGTCAGCAACCGTTCGCCATCGTCGTTCAGGCGCAATGCCTGATGCCGCCGTTCGAACAGTGGCTTGCCAATGAAGCGCTCCAGCGCCTGCACCCGGCGGCTGAGCGCGGGCGACGACAGCGCCAGTTCGTCGGCGGCAAGTTTGACCGAGCCGAGGCGCGCGACGTGCACGAATGCTTCGATGGCGGTCAATGGCGGAAGGCGACGCATCCGATACCCTAACTTCGTTGCGGTGCGATACAGGCTGCACCCCGATTGCGCGTATGGCAACTGCCGACCGGAAGCGTGTTGCAGAATTTGCAATATCGATTGCTCCGTTCGCACTTGCACAAAAATACGCTGCGCTGCAATTAGAGCAGGCCTTTCAGGCATCCTCTCCTAAAAACTTTCCGGCCGGTCCTTTGCGATCGGCCGTTTTTTTCGTCTTGTTGCCGGCGGCGCACCGCCCATATCCGCCGTTCAATTGCGTTGAGCATGGCAGGAATAGATGGCGGACAGCGAAACAGGCGGGCGGCGGTTGCAGGTGGCGAATGCCCGGCCCGAAGACAGCGGACGCGGCATCGCCCATTTGCCCCGCTCGGTCATGGCCCTGCTCGGCATCAACGAAGGCGACGTGGTCGAGATCGTCGGCAAGAAGACGACGCCCGCGCGCGCCATCGCCCCCTATCCCGAGGATGAAGGCCTCGACATCGTCCGCATCGACGGGTTGCAGCGCGCCAATGCCGGCGTCGGGTCGGGCGATCAGGTCGAGGTCCGCAAAGCCGAATCGCGTCCCGCCACCCGCGTCGTCTTCGCACCCGCACAGCAGAATCTGCGGCTGCAGGGATCGTCGAACGCGCTCAAGCGCACCTTTTTCGGGCGGCCGCTGTGTCAGGGCGATATCGTCGCCACCACCGGCCACCAGCGCGTCGACAATCTGTCGCCCAATGTCCGCCGCTATGTGAATGCGCCGGCCTTTTCGTTGCAGGAAATCCGCCTCCTCGTCGTCTCGGCGACGCCCAAGGGCGTGGTCCATATCGACGAATCGACCGAGATCGAACTGCGCTCGGAATATGAGACGCCGCGCGAGACGCGCCGGGCCGACGTCACCTATGACGATATCGGCGGCATGGGTCAGACGATCGACCAGTTGCGCGAGATGGTCGAATTGCCGCTGCGCTATCCCGAACTCTTCCAGCGGCTGGGCGTCGATCCGCCCAAGGGCGTGTTGCTGCATGGACCGCCCGGCACCGGCAAGACGCGGCTGGCACGCGCGGTCGCCAACGAATCCGATGCCGAATTCTTCCTCATCAACGGTCCCGAAATCATGGGATCGGCCTATGGCGAGTCGGAAAAGCGGCTGCGCGAAGTGTTCGAGGAGGCGACGAAGGCATCGCCGTCGATCGTGTTCATCGACGAGATCGATTCGATTGCGCCGAAACGTGGACAGGTGTCGGGCGAGGCCGAAAAGCGGCTGGTCGCGCAGTTGCTGACGCTGATGGACGGGCTCGAATCGCGCGCCAACATCGTCGTCATCGCCGCGACCAACCGGCCCGAGGCGATCGACGAAGCACTGCGCCGGCCGGGCCGGTTCGACCGCGAGATCGTGGTCGGGGTGCCCGACGAACGCGGGCGACGCGAGATCCTTGGCATCCACACCCGCGGCATGCCGCTCGACGAGCATGTCGATCTGGGCGAGCTGTCGCGCACCACCTATGGTTTTGTCGGTGCCGATCTGGCGGCGCTGACCCGCGAGGCGGCGATCGATTCGGTGCGGCGGATCATGCCGCGCATCGACCTGTCGGCGGGCACGATCCCGCAGGACGTGCTCGACAGCCTGTCGGTGACCCGCGACGATTTCGTCGAGGCGTTGAAGCGGGTGCAGCCAAGCGCGATGCGTGAGGTGATGGTGCAGGCCCCGACCGTCCGCTGGGACGATGTCGGCGGTCTTGACGATGCGCAGGTCAGGTTGAAGGAAGGCGTCGAGCTGCCGCTCAAGTCGCCGGAATCCTTCCGCCGGCTCGGCATCCGGCCGGCCAAGGGCTTTTTGCTCTATGGCCCGCCCGGCACCGGCAAGACGCTGTTGGCGAAAGCGGTCGCGCGCGAGGCGGAGGCGAATTTCATCGCCACCAAATCGAGCGACCTGTTGTCGAAATGGTATGGCGAGAGCGAGCAGCAGATCGCCCGCCTGTTCGCGCGTGCGCGACAGGTCGCGCCGACGGTGATCTTCATCGACGAACTCGATTCGCTGGTGCCCGCGCGTGGCGGTGGCCTTGGCGAACCGCAGGTGACCGAGCGGGTCGTGAACACGATCCTCGCGGAGATGGACGGGCTGGAGGAACTGCAATCCGTGGTGGTCATCGGCGCGACCAACCGGCCGAACATGGTCGATCCCGCATTGCTGCGTCCCGGCCGCTTCGACGAACTGATTTATGTCGGCGTGCCCGACCGGGCAGGGCGCGCGCGCATTCTCGGCATCCAGACGCAGAAGATGCCGCTGGCCGACGATGTCGATCTGGATGTGGTCGCCGGCCGGACCGACCGGTTCACCGGTGCCGATCTGGAGGATGTGGTCCGCCGTGCCGGCCTGTTCGCGCTGCGGGAATCGCTGGATACGCGCGCGGTGACGATGGCGCATTTCGAATCCGCACTTGGGGAGTCGCGCGCATCGGTGACGCCGGAGATGGAGGAGGAATATCGCGCCATGTCGTCGCGGCTGAAGCAGGATGCGCTGTCCATCCAGCCGCTGGGCTTCATCGCGCCGGGCATGGTCGAGGGGCGCGGTCCGAAAGGTTAGCCCGCGCCGCGCGTCGCTCCGGAGCCGGTTCGGGGGCACGCGACGACAGGTCCGGACCCGTCGTCGCGATCTTGCCGCGATGAGTCGCGCGACGTACCTGCGACGGACCGCGCAACCGATATGCTTGCAAGTTGGTTTCGCTTTTGCGACGACGCGATGACCATGGCCGCCCGGCCATCCGTTCGAGGATTTCCATGACGACGAGTTCCAACGCCGCGACCCGACGGAAGCCGCGCGGCGTACCATCGCCGGCCGGCATTTTCCTGCGTGGGTTCGTGAAGCATCCGGTCATGGTCGGGTCGGTCATCCCGTCGTCGAACCGCCTGATCCGCAAGATGCTCGGCCCGATCGACTGGGCCACGGCCAAGGTGGTGGTCGAATATGGCCCCGGCGTCGGCACCTTCTGTCGCCCGATCCTGCAACGCCTCGCCCCCGATGCGCAGTTGATCGTCATCGATACCAACCCCGATTTCATCGATTACCTCAACGCGACGATCCTCGATTCGCGGTTCTCGGCGGTGCATGGATCGGCGGCGGACGTCGAACGGATCGTCGCCGATCATGGGCAGCCCCATGCCGATTACGTGCTGTCCGGCCTGCCATTCTCGACGTTGCCCGCCGGAGTCGGTGACGACATCGCCGCGGCGACGCAGGCGGTGCTGCGGCCGGGTGGCGCGTTCCTCGTCTATCAGTTCAATCCGCGCGTCCGCGACTTTCTCGACCGCCAATTCGCGCGGATCGATCACGACATGGAATGGTGGAACATGCCGCCCGCCCAATTGTGGTGGGCGTGGAAGGACTGATGTCGTAGCCATTCGCGGCTCCGGTGCGTTGACGCCGCAATGACTTCGACCGCCGCGCCCGTCGCCTGGATCAACGCGATCGCCACCGCGACGCCCGATCACGACATCCATCACGCGTTTATCGACTGGGCACGCGAGCGACTGTCGCCGCGCGAGGCGCGGCTGTTCGACCGGATGGTCGAGCGGGCCGGCATCGCCCGTCGCTGGTCGGTGCTGCCGGTCGGCAGTGATGGCGGATCGCCAGTCGCGGCCGGTGGCTTCTATGCCGATGCGATGCCGGGCACCGCCGCCCGGATGCGCATCTATGCCGAAGCCGCCCCGGCGCTGGCGCTGTCGGCGATCGACCGCCTTTCCGCCCGCACCCCGCTCGGCCATGTCACCCATCTGGTCGTGGCGAGCTGCACCGGTTTCGTCGCGCCCGGCATCGATCAGATCGTCGCCGCTCGGCTCGGCCTGCCGTCCACCACCGAACGGCTGCTGATCGGGTTCATGGGCTGTTACGCCGCCGTCGCCGCATTGCGCAGCGCCCGCCATATCGTCCGGTCCGAACCCGATGCGCGGGTGCTGGTACTGACGGTCGAACTGTCGACGCTGCACCTGCAACCGGCCGTCACCCTCGAACCGTTGCTGGCGATGCTGCAATTCGGCGACGGTGCGGCGGCGGCGTTGGTCACCCGCAATCCGACCGGCCTCGCGATCGAGACGCCGTTCGCCGCCGCCCTGCCCGATTCGGCCGACCTGATCCGCTGGGACATCACCGATGCCGGTTTCGCGATGCATCTGTCGGGTGAGGTGCCCGGCCGCATCGCCACCGCGCTCACCGATCCGGGGTTTGCGGCGGCGGCGACCGGCGGGCGATCGCTCAGCGACGTCGACGGCTGGGCGGTCCATGCCGGCGGGCGGTCGATCCTCGACGCCGTCGAACGCAGCCTGTCGCTGTCGGCCGATGCGCTGAACGCATCGCGCGGGGTGCTGGCCGCGAACGGCAACATGTCGTCGGCGACGTTGATGTTCGTCCTTGCCGAACTGCTTGCCGGGCCGCCGGTCGCCAATGGCATCGCGCTCGCCTTCGGTCCCGGCCTCGCCGCCGAAGGCTTCGGCTTCCGGAGCGCGGCATGAGCTTCGCACGCGTCGATGCCGAAGAGGCGATGGACGATCCCGCGCTTGACCCCGCCGTCTATGCCGCGGTGCTGCGCGATCTGGCGCGGGTCAACCGGGTGACGATGGCGGCGCGACCGACGCTCGCCTTCCTATCGGTCATCGCCAAGCGCGGTGATCGGCTGAAACTGCTCGATGTCGGCTATGGCGATGGCGACATGCTGCGCCGCATTGCCCGCTGGGCGGCGGCACGGGGCGTCGAGGCGGAACTGGTCGGCATCGACCTGAACCCGCGCAGCGAAACCATCGCCCGTGCCGATACGCCTGCCGATCTGGCCATAACCTATCGCACCGGCGATTATGCCGGTCTGGCGGGGCAGGGCTGGGACGTGATCGTCTCCAGCCTCGTCGCGCATCACATGACCCATGACCAGCTCGTCGTGTTCTTGCGGTTCATGGAGGCACAGGCGACGCGCGGCTGGTTCGTCAACGACCTGCACCGCCATCGGTTCGCCCATCGCGGCTATCCGTTGCTGGCGACGCTGATGCGCTGGCACCCGATCGTGCGTGCCGACGGGACGCTGTCGATCGCGCGTTCCTATCGACCGGCCGAATGGTCGCCGATCCTTGCCGAAGCAGGGATTCCGGACGCGCGGGTGCGGCGGCATTTTCCGTTCCGGCTATGCGTCGAACGTCGGCGCTGATCGCGGGCGGCGGCCCGGCCGGCGCGGTCGCGGCGCTGCTGCTGGCGCGGCACGGCGCGGCACCGGTCCTGCTGGAACGATCGCGCGGCACGCCCGATGCGCTGTGCGGTGGGTTCCTGTCGTGGCGGACGCTGGCATCGCTGCGCGAGATCGGTGTCGAACCGGACGGCCATGTCGTGCGCCGGGTGGTGCTGTTCGCGGGCGGTCGCAGGTCCGAATCCCCCTTGCCCGCGCCCGCGATCGGCCTGTCACGGCGACGGCTCGACGCGCTGCTGCTCGAAGCGGCGCAGGCGGCGGGGGCGGGGGTCGAGCGCGGCGTGACGATCCGCTCGGCCGAGGCGCGTACCTTGCATACCGGCGACGGGGCGGACGTTGCCGGCGAGACGCTGTTCCTCGCCACCGGCAAACACGACCTGCGCGGGGCGATGCGCGATGCCGACCCCGGTCCCGATCCGGCGATGGGGGTACGCATCCGGCTGGGACCGCATCCGGCGCTGACCCGGGTGGTCGGCGATGCGATCGAACTGCACGCCTTTGCCGGCGGCTATGGCGGGCTGGTCGCGCAGGAGGATGGCAGCGCCAATCTGTGCATGGCGCTGCGCCGGTCGCGGCTGCGCGCGGCGGGCGATCTGCCGTCGCTGCTGCGGGTACTGGCGGACGAATGTCCGGCGCTGGGCGACCGGCTGGCCTATCTCGGCGAAACTCCGGCGATCGATGCGGTCGCCAACGTCCCCTATGGCTGGCGCGCGCGCGCGACCGAAACGGGCGTCTATCGGCTGGGCGATCAGGCGGGGGTGATCCCCTCGCTCGCCGGCGAAGGCATGGGTATCGCCATCGCCAGCGCGATCCGCGCGGTGGCGGCGTGGCAGCGTCAGGGCGCGGCGGGGGCGATCGGCTATCAGCGTGACCTGGCCCGTGCGCTCCGCCGTCCGATCATTCTGGCGGGGTTGCTCAGGACGCTCGCCGAAGATCGCCGGGGCAGCGCGCTGTTACTGGCCGGCGGGCGGGTGCGATGGCTGGTTGGCCGGGCGGCGGCATGGACCCGGGTCGATCAGATGCCGGCATACCAGTCGTAACCGGCGACATCCTCCCAGAACCCGCCCTTGCCGCCGGCAAGTCCGGTTAGCGAGGCGACCGCCTCGATCCGCTCGACATATTTGGCGTGTTTATAGCCCAGTTGCCGCTCGACCCGCAGCCGTAGCGGCGCACCGTTCGGCACACCCAGCAACCGGTCGTTGAGCGCCCATGCCAATATGGTCTGCGGGTGGAAGGCATCGATCAGGTCGATCGATTCATAATAAGGCCGCCCGCCGATCGCATCGGCGCAGTGGAACACCAGATAGCGGGCGTCGGGCCGCAATCCCGCGAGGTCGAGAATGCGCGACAGCCGCGGCCCCGTCCATTTGCCGATCGCGCTCCACCCCTCGACACAATCATGCCGCGTGATCTGCTGGCGCGACGGCATCGACCGGATCTGGTCGAGGCGGAGCGACAGCGGCCGCGCGACCAGCCCGTCGACCGTCACCCGCCAATCGGCGAAGCGGTTCGCGGCATGGGCGTTATAGTCGGGCGTGTTGGGATTGTTGGTGCCGTTGGCGCGAAAGATCGGCGAACGCTGATCCGGCCGATATTCGACCGCCAGCGCGTCACGCGCGGTGATCGCACGTTGCAGCCCGCGATGCGCGACCTCCGCTCCGCCAAGCAGCGTCTGGGCGGCGGGTAGCTGCGCCACTCGGTCGCACGCCGCGACCAGCCCGCCGGCACCGACCACCAGCGCCGATCGCCGCGACAAGATCCGGCTCATTCGGGCACCCGCCAGCGACCGGTGACCATCGACCGCACCTCGTTCACCGCTCCGGCCAATATCACCAGCACCAGATGGACGACGACGAACAGGGTGATGCCACTTGCCGCAAGGAAATGGACCGACCGCGCCGACTGCCGCCCACCGAGCAGGTCCAGCACCCACGGAAACGCCGCGTTCAGCCCCGGCGACATTGCGATGCCGGTCAGGATCGCGAGCGGCAACAGGCCGAAGATCACCAGCACATAGCTGAGTTTCTGGAGCACGTTATAGTCGCCCGGCGCTTCCGGATCATGGAAGCGGAACGCCAGATGCGCGCGGATATCGGCAGCCACATGCCGCCGCGACAATTCGCCCCGCCGTATCGCCAAGTCGCGCTGGAAATGGCGGTTGATCAGGCTGACGATCATATAGGCCAGCAACCCGAAGCCCAGCACCAGCGCAAAGGTCAGATGCCAGTTACGCGCCAGCGCCAGATTATAGGTCTGCGGAATCGTGACCCACCCCGGAAACCGGTCGAAGGTCAGCCAGGCGGCATCGAAGTTCGCGCCATAGCGTCCCCAATAAAGCCGGGGATGCGCGTTCAGGATCATCAGCCCGCTGCCGATCAGGATGATGACCGCCACCGCATTGACCCAATGCCACAGCCGTGTGGCCAGCCGGTGGCGATAGATGTTCTGCGCCGTCATGACCCGACCCTAGGCCCGATCGCGGCCGATGCGAAGCACGCTTGCGTCGATGGTGCGCATCGTGCGTTGGGGACGGGCATGACCGATTTCCATTCCTATGCGCCGGCCGACGGCCATCGCCTGCTCCACGATCCGTTCAACGCGATCGTCGCGCCGCGGCCGATCGGCTGGATCGCCAGCGTGTCGGAGCAGGGAAAACGCAATCTCGCCCCCTACAGTTTCTTCAACGCCTTCAACTATCACCCGCCGATCATCGGTTTCGCATCGACCGGGGCCAAGGACACGCTCGCCAATGTCCGCGCGACCGGCGAGTTCGTCTGGAACCTCGCGACGCGGGCGCAGGCGGAGGCGATGAACGCGACGTCGGCAATGACCGACGCCGACGAATTCACGCTTGCCGGCCTCGACACCGTGCCGTCGCTGGCCGTCGCCCCGCCGCGGGTCGCCGGGTCGCCGGTCCAGTTCGAATGCCGATCGACCCAGATCGTTCGCCTGACCGATCATGCGGGCGGCGAGATCGATACATGGCTGGTGCTCGGCGAAGTGGTGCAGGTCCATATCGACCCGGCGCTGCTGGAGGACGGCATCTACCGCACCGCCGCCGCGCACCCGATCCTGCGCGGCGGCGGGGCGGGGGACTATTTCGAACCCGGCGAACGCTTCGACATGCGCCGGCCGCGCTGACGTTCAGCCATAGGCGCGGACGAAGAACACCACCGTCACGCTGAACGTCACCAGCAGCGTCCACGCCCGGATCTGCCCCGGCGTCAGCTGTGCGCCCAGCTTCGCGCCCAGCCATCCGCCGAGGATTCCGCCAAGGATCATCGGGATACAGGCCGCCCACACGACCATCCCGCAGGCGACGAACACGATCGCCGCCGCGCTGTTGGCGGTGGCCAGCATCAGCGTGCGCGGCGCGGCCATCGACTGGACGCTCTGCCCGGCCAGCAGGCCATAGGTCGCGGTGACCATCATGCCGACGCCGCCGCCGAAATAGCCGCCATAGATCCCCAGCAGCACTTGCGCGACGACCAGCGTCGCCGGCCCGATCGTGACCCGGTCATGCAGCCAGTCCGCCGCCCGCCGCCCGACCGCAATGGCGAGGAACGCGACCAGCAACAGCCATGGCACGATCACGTCGAACAGGCTGCTGGGCGTCCACACCAGCAACAGGCTGCCGAGCAGCCCGGAGACGAAGGTAATGCTGGCAAGCAACCGGATCGGCAGCCCGCCGAGCGGCCCTAGACCCCGGCGATAGGCCCATGCGCTGGCGATCGCGCCGGGTTGCAGCGCGACGTTGGAGGTCGCGTTGGCGATCGATCCGGGCAGGCCCAGCCCGATCAGCGCCGGCATCGTCGCAAAGGTACCGCCCCCGGCCAGCGCATTCATCGCGCCGCCGAGCACACCGGCACCGGCGGCAAGGGCAAGGGAGGTCACGTCCAGCATCGTCGCGCTAGATACGATCGGGCCGGCGTTGTCGAGCGGGGCGATCAGGGCGACCGCCGCCCCGCCCGATCAATCCGCTCCGAGCGCGTCCGCTTCCTCGCGGTCGCGCTCGGCACGGCTCTTCTTCTCCGCCGCCGTCTTCAACTGGCCGCAGGCCGCGCCGATATCCTGCCCGCGCGTCCGGCGTACGGGCGCGGAGATGCCGCCTTCGAACACGATGTCGCTGAATGCCCGGATGCGTTCCGGCGTCGAACATTCGTAGACGGTGCCCGGCCATGGGTTGAACGGGATCAGGTTGACCTTGGCCGGCAGCTGGTACTTGCGCAGCAACCGCACCAGTTCGCGCGCATCGGCGTCGCTGTCGTTCTTGTCCTTCAGCATCACATATTCGAACGTGATGCGCCGGGCATTGTTGGCACCGGGATAATCGGCGCACGCCTGCAACAATTCCTCGATGCCGTATTTGCGGTTGAGCGGCACGATCTCGTCGCGGACTTCCTTGGTTACCGCGTGCAGCGATACGGCGAGGTTCACGCCGATCTCGGCACCCGCGCGTGCCATCATCGGGACGACGCCCGACGTGCTGAGCGTGATCCGCCGTTTGCTGAGCGCGAGGCCGTCGCCGTCCATCACGACGCTCAGCGCATCGCGCACCGCATCGAAATTATACAGCGGTTCACCCATGCCCATCATCACGATGTTGGTGAGCATCCGCCCCTCGGGCTGGCTCGGCCATTCGCCCAACGCATCGCGCGCCAGCATCACCTGTCCCACGATCTCGCCCGGGGTCAGGTTGCGCACCAGCCGCATCGTGCCGGTGTGGCAGAAGGTGCAATTGAGCGTACAGCCGACCTGGCTCGACACGCACAGCGTTCCCCGATCGGCATCGGGGATGAACACCATCTCGTAATCCTGCCCGTCGGGCGAGGTCAGCAGCCATTTGCGCGTGCCGTCGTTCGACACCTGCGCCTCCTTTACATCGGGGCGACCGATGACGAAGTGACGTTCGAGCGTCGGGTGCTGCGCCTTGGCGATATCGGTCATCGCCGAAAATTCGGTCGCGCCGCGATTATAGATCCAGTGCCAGATCTGCTTGGCACGCAGCTTCGCCTGTTTGGCGTCGAACCCGGCAGCTTCGAGCGCGGCGCGGATTTCCGGTTTCGACAGGCCGACCAGATCGGTCCGCCCATCGGGACGCGGGGCCAGCGGCCGCGGAACGGGCACGGGGTCGACATGGCCGGGAATCGGCATGGGGGGCATCATGGGCGATCTTCCGCTATCGGCGAGCCGATCTGCATCCGGCAATTGCGGACGCCATCGACATGTTGAAGTAGGTCCGGCGCGACATGCGCCGACATCGGGTCGAGAACGACATCGATTCCTTCGCGCCGTGCCAATTTGGCCGGTGGCACGAAATCGGCATCTGCGGTGACCATGACAATCTGGTCGACCTGCCGCTTATAGGCCATCGAGGCGACGTCCAGTCCGAGCCGCATATCGACGCCCTTCTGGATCACATCGAGTTCGAAGTCGTCATCGGTGGGTTCGAACCCGTCGCGTCGCCAGCGATCCACCGCACCGGGCTTTAATCGCCATGGTGACAGCTTGTCGTTCAGCCGGCCGAGCCGCACCGCGACCTTGCGGGTCCGATGCAAATGGTCGTGAACCGCCATGCGCAACTGCGCTTCCGGCGTCCGGCCGAAATTGATCGATCGTTTGCCGACGGGCGTATGCAGGCGCTTCGTCCAGGGAGGGCAGTCGTAGAAGAAGATCCGATATAATTCCGGCGTTTCTTCCGGGCGATAGCGTTCGCCGTCGACATTGCCGTTCCACGTCGGCGTCGCGTGTAACCGCGTCGAGACATGGAAGGCGGCCATACATTGTACGCCGAGCGCGACGTCCGCAGCACTGGCTGAATCGAGGTTTGGGAAAGCATTGCTGAACCGGCGCAGGAAAAAAGCGCCGTCGATAACGACCGCAGTCGGCATGATATGGCCCAAATACAGGTTGCCCCCGGGGGCGGCCTTGAGCTGATATCTGCTCTTGCGAGCGCCTCAAGACGGCTACCGGGGGCCTGATGGGTCAATACATAAACGTATAGCCGATAAAAATCAACCCCGCAGGCACCCCAGCGCCGCCGCATCGATCGCGGTCGCGGCACCCGCCAGCGCATAGACGTCGACGAACGCAGCGCCGTTTTCGGCGACGCTTTCGATACTCATCGACCGCCCGCCGCGCATCGCCGCCACGATCGCGCGGTCGGTGGCGGTGTCGGGGCTCCATGCGTCAACCCGCCCGGCCTTCAGTTCGAACCGCCGCTCGCCGATCGCCAGCACCACGCGCGCGCGGTCGCTGCGCGCGCGGCTCAACCGGATATGGACCTGACCGCGCGCACCCGCACCGGGCCAGTTGCCGATGCTGGCGAAGGATGCGCCGCTGCGCCCGCGCACCGGTCGGCTGATCGCATAGCAGCGTGTCGGCGCGTCGTCGCGAAACGCACCCCAACGCTGATGAATACCGATCGCCTGCGGTGCCGCCACCGCCAGCAGCAGCGCGATCAAGCCGGTGCCGCCATCGACGGCCCGCCGCTGCCCCGATGCGCGATCGTCTCGCGTCCGCCCTCGATCAGCGCGATCGATCCTTGCGGCAGATCGTCGGCGACCGGCGCGGCGAACCGCGGATCGACCGGTATGCCGGTCAGGACGCCGCGCAGCACCCGGCTCGACATGCCGTGCATGATGACCAGCCGGTCGCCGGGATCGTCGTCGGTATCGCCCGCCCACGCGCCCACCCGCGCCGCGATCGCATCATACCATTCGCCGCCGGGCGCGGGGCGGCGATACAGCCGCGCCTCGGCATCGAGGAAGTCGGCGTCCGGCCCGGTCAGTTCGCGATAATAGCGCCCCGACCAGTCGCCCATGCCGATTTCGACCAGCCGGTCGTCGCGCCGTGCCGCATGCCAGTCGAGTTCGAGATGCTCGGCGATGATCGCCAGCGTCTGGAGTGCCCGCCCCGCGCTCGACGCCCATAGCGTCAGCTTCGGCTTGACCCCCAGCAGGTCGCGCAGCGCCGCGCCCATCGCATCGGCCTGGGCGAACCCCGCGCGGGTCAGCGGGGTGTGCGGGTGATCGCCCTGCATCCGCTGCGCGATATTGTACACGGTCTCGCCGTGGCGGGCGATGAAATCGCGTCCCTTGCGGGCGGCGTGGGGGTGGATCGTCATGGTCCTGCTTTCAAGCCCGTGTTGCGCGAATGCAACGGTTTTCGCTGTTTAGGTGAGGTTCATGCAACGCCCGGCGAATGCGTCCATTGAACCCCGGCGTCCATATGGACGGTGTTTATGGAGTTTTGACGATGCGTACCCTCATCCTTGGTCTTGCCGCTGCCGGCACCGCCCTTTCCGCTACACCCGCCATGGCGCAGGACGTGAACCCGGCCTTCACCGGTTTCCGCGTCGGCGCGCTCGCCGGCTATGACGGCATCCGTCCGGGCAGTACCCAGGATACCGACCTCGACGGCGATAACCAGACGGTCAACGGCCTGCTCTATGGCGTCGATGCCGGATATGATTTCGCGCTGAGCAACTTCCTCGTCGGTGTCGAAGGCGAATATACCGGATCGACCGGCAAGGTCGAAACCGCGCGCACCGACCCGAACTTCTTCGGCTTCGGCACCGTGTCGACCGGCCGCGACCTCTATGTCGGTGCCCGCGCCGGTCTGGTCGTCGCGCCGACCACGCTCGCCTATGTGAAGGGCGGCTATACCAACGCCCGCCTGAACGTGCTGGCCAGCGACGGCACCGTCGACAGCCGCGAGAATTTCGAACTGAACGGCTACCGCGTGGGTGCCGGCGTCGAGCAGGCGATCGGGTCGCGCGCCTATGCCAAGCTCGAATATCGTTATTCGAACTACAACAACGCCGATTTTCAGCGCGTGGATGGCAGCACCACGTCGCAGTTCGACATCGATACCGACCGGCATCAGGTCGTGGCCGGCGTCGGCATCCGGTTCTGATCGTCGACGGGAACGCGCCGATGCGCGTTCCCGCAGGCGGTGCCGGCTCGCTCCCCCGCCCCGCGACCCACGACAGTATCCTGAATGGGTGGCGGGGCGGGGGAGCGGGCCGGCACCGCAAGTCGCTCGAGAGAGCGACCAGACCGTGTGCGTTTACATCCCGGTAACCAAGTTGCGCGAGGAGGGTCGGAGCAGTTTGCGCCGGCCCTTCTTTGCGCTAGACACGCTGCTCGGTTTTCTAAGGGGTCGGCACCGAATCCGCCGGCCCGAGTGCGAGCGCATCCGCGCGGGGGAACATCATGAAGGCGACGATCGAACGCGCGACCCTGTTAAAGGGCCTCAGCCACGTCCAGTCGGTGGTCGAGCGGCGCAATACCATCCCCATCCTGTCGAACGTGTTGATCGAGGCCGGCGAATCGACGCTGCGCCTGATGGCGACCGACCTCGATCTCCAGATCGACGAGACGATTTCGGCGGCGATCGATCAGCAGGGCGCGATCACCGTATCGGCGCACACGCTGTTCGACATCGCGCGCAAGCTGCCGGATGGCGCGCAGGTGCAATTGTCGGCAGCCGAAGGGCGGCTGACCGTGGTGGCCGGGCGCGCGCGCTTCAGCCTCGCGACGCTGCCGCGCGACGATTTCCCGGTGATCGCCGAAGGTGAGCTGCCGACCCAGTTCGAACTACCCGCGACGACGCTGAAGGCGATCATCGACAAGACCCGGTTCGCGATCTCGACCGAGGAAACGCGCTATTACCTCAACGGCATCTTCCTGCACGTCGCCGAAAACGACGGCAAGCCGGTGCTGAAGGCTGCGGCGACCGACGGCCACCGCCTCGCCCGCATGACCGTGGACCGGCCGGAAGGCGCGGAAAAGATGCCCGACGTCATTGTGCCGCGCAAATGCGTCGCCGAACTGCGCAAGCTGTTGGACGAAGTCGACGGCTCGGTCGGCGTGTCGCTGTCGGGCAGCAAGATCCGCTTCGATCTGGGGCAGGCGATCCTGACCAGCAAGCTGATCGACGGCACCTTCCCCGATTATTCGCGCGTCATCCCGACTGCGAACGACAAGCTGCTGAAACTCGACCCGAAAAGCTTCATGGCCGGCGTCGACCGCGTGTCGACCATCGCCACTGAAAAGACCCGCGCGGTGAAGATGGCGCTCGACCGCGACAAGATCACCCTGTCGGTGACCAGCCCCGAAAACGGTGCGGCGGCGGAGGAAGTGCCTGGGGAATATACCGCGCTCCCCTTCGAAATCGGCTTCAACAGCCGCTATCTGCTCGACATTCTTGGGCAGATCGACAGCGACCTGTGCGAAGTCCATCTGTCGGACGCAGCCGCCCCGACGCTGATCCGTGAAAATGACGCGTCGCCCGCGCTCTATGTGCTGATGCCGATGCGCGTCTGACGCAGCGTCTTTCTGCTGCCAAACACGTCATCCCAGCGAAGGCTGGGATCTCCCCGTGATGGCGCGGTCTGCTTGCCGCGGGAGATCCCAGCCTGCGCTGGGATGACGTTTATGGGGAAGACCGTTCGGGCATCCGTGCGGACTCCACTTTACTCGCCCGACCATCCGACTATTTATCGCTAGACGATAAATGAAGGAATTGCCGTGAAACTGGTCCGGGGTGCGTGGAAGCTGCTGGTCGGGATCAAGGACGCACTGGTCCTGTTCCTGCTGCTGCTGTTCTTCGGCAGTCTGTTCGCTGCCCTGTCCACCCGGCCCAATACCCGGGTGACCGATGGCGCGCTGCTGCTCGACCTGTCGGGATCGATCGTCGAGCAACCCGCCGAGACCGATCCGGTGGCGGTGCTGAGCGGTCAGCCGGTCGCCCAGCAATTGCGGTTGCGCGACGTGGTCCGCGCGCTCGATGCGGCAAAGGGCGATGCGCGGGTCAAGGTCGTCGTGCTCGACCTCGACAAGTTCGCCGGCGGCTATCCGTCGGCACTGGCCGAGGTCGGCGATGCCGTCGCCCATGTCCGAGCGTCGGGCAAGCCGGTGCTGGCCTATGCCACGCTCTATACCGATGGCGGCTATCGCATCGCGTCGAACGCCAGCGAGATCTGGCAGAATCCGTTCGGCGGCACGCTGTTCCGCGGCCCCGGCGGATCGCAGCCCTATTACAAGGGGTTGATCGACAAGCTGGGCGTCAATGCCCATGTCTACCGCGTCGGCCAGTTCAAGTCGGCGGTGGAACCCTTTACCCGCGCCGACCAGTCCGAACCGGCCCGCGCCGCCAATCAGGCGCTGTACGGCGCGATCTTCGACCAATGGCGCGCGGCGGTGCAGAAAGCGCGGCCCAAGGCGCAGCTAGACGCCTTCCTGACCCGCCCGGCGGAAACGGTGCAGGCGGCGGGCGGCGATATCGCGCAGGCCAATCTGCGCGGCGGGCTGATCGACCAGCTCGGCGACCGCATCGCCTTCGGCAAGCGCGTCGCGGCGCTGGCCGGTGAGGATGCCGGCAAGGCGGCGGGCAGTTTCCGCACGATCAAATATGCCAACTGGTTGGCGGCGAACCCGGTCCCGACCGGCGGCGACGCGATCGGGATCATCACCGTCGCCGGCACGATCGTCGATGGCGAGGCGAAGGCCGGTACGGCAGGCGGCGACACCATCGCCAAGCTGCTGCTCGACGGGCTCGCCACCAAGAACCTGAAGGCGTTGGTCGTCCGCGTCGATTCGCCGGGCGGGTCGGTGCTCGCCTCCGAACGCATCCGCCAGGCGATCCTGCAGGCCAAGCAGGTCGCGAAGATCCCGGTCGTGGTATCGATGGGCGGCCTCGCCGCATCGGGCGGCTATTGGGTGTCGACGCCGGGCGACGTGATCTTCGCCGAACCCAACACCATCACCGGGTCGATCGGCGTGTTCGGGGTCATCCCGACCTTCGAAAACACGCTGGCGAAGATCGGCGTCACGTCCGACGGCGTCGCCACCACGCCGCTTAGCGGCCAGCCCGACGTGATGCGCGGCACCAGCCCGGCGTTCGACGCGATCATGCAGGGCAATGTCGAGGATATCTATCGTCGCTTCACCGGCCTCGTTGCCGCGTCGCGCAAGCTGACGCCGCAGCGCGTCGACCAGATCGGGCAGGGCCGGGTGTGGGACGGCGGCACCGCGCGCCAACTGGGGCTGGTCGACCGCTTCGGCAATCTGAACGATGCCGTCGCCGAGGCTGCCCGCCGTGCGAAACTCGACCCGGCCAGCGCCCGTGCGATCTATCTCGACCGCGAACCCAGCGCCTATGAAAAGCTGCTGAAGAGCTTCGCCGACCGGGAGAAGGGCGAGACGACCGAGGCAGCCACCGACCTGCTCGGGGCCGCCGCGATCGAACAGCGGGCGTTGATGGCGCAGGCGCTGGGCGATGCCCGCCGGATGCTGACCGCGCGAACCGGCGTGCAGGCGCGCTGCCTCGAATGCGCCGGGCTGGGACCGGTGACGGTGTCGGCCGACGATGCGTCGCTGCTCGACCTGATCGTGGCGCGGCTGTTCCGATGATCGCGATCCGCGCCGCCCGGCCCGAGGACGCCGCCGCGATCGCCGCGATCTATGCGCCCTATGTGCTGGGCGGCACGGTGTCGTTCGAAACCGACGCCCCTGACACCCGCGCGATCCGCCACCGCATGGCCGCCAGCGACGGTTTCTATCCGTGGCTGGTCGCGACCACCGGGGAGGCGGGGGGCGATGCCGTGCTCGGCTATGCCTATGCGACGAAGTTCCGCGAACGGCCGGCCTATCGCTACGTCGTCGAAACCTCGATCTACATGGCCGGCAGCGCGCAACAGCGCGGCACCGGACGGCTATTGTACGAAGCGTTGATCGACACCCTGCGCGCGCAGGGGTTCACGCAGGCGATCGGCGTGCTGTCGCTGCCCAACGACGCCTCGATCACGCTGCACGAGGCGGTCGGCTTCCGCCGTGCCGGGGTGTACCGCGGGGTCGGGTTCAAACAGGGGCGCTGGATCGATGTCGGCTTCTGGCAATGCCGGCTGAACGAAGGGACCGTCCCGCCGAAGGAACCGCGGGCGTTCAGTGCGGTCGGGGTGGTGCGGGGGTAAACCGCGCCTACCTTCTTGCTCGCATCCGTTTGCCCCCCCAACCGTTCGGTTCGAGCAGCTTCGAGCGAAGTCGAGAAGCGCCCGTCGAGAACGGGCCGCTTGAGGCACCCCCTTCTCGACTACGGTTCTCGACAGGCTCGAACCTCCGCTCGAAGCGAACGGGGGAGGGGAGCGCCCGGCAGACGCAGACCGACAACGCCCGTGCCAAAACCGTTCGTGCTGAGTAGGGGCCGAGCCTGTCCAAGACCCGTATCGAAGCACGGCCCCGTCGATACGCTGTTTCGACAAGCTCGACAGCGACGCAGGACGAACGGCGTTCGACCGGCACCCCCTACCGCTTTCCCCGATACGCCGGCAGCGCGATCCGGAACCGGATCGCCGCCCCGCGCAGCGCGAAGCCCGCCGTCGCCGCCGGCAGCGCCGCCACGAACGGCGGCAGGCCCAGCGCGACCAGCACCACATGCAGCCCCGCCGCCAGCGCCGCCGCCGTCACATACAGTTCCGGCCGCATCAGGATCGACGGCACCCCCGCCAGCACGTCGCGCAGGATGCCGCCGACGCACGCGGTCAGCACCCCCATCACCGCCGCCTGAAGTGGTGGCACGCCATAGGTCAGCGCCTTGGCCGCGCCGAACACGCCGTACGCCGCCAGCCCCGCCGCATCGAGCCAGTCGAGCGCCTTGTCGCGCCACCAATGTTCGGGCGTGATCCACACCAGCATCGCCATGCCGACACAGATCGCCGCCACCGGCGATCCATGGACCCAGAAGACCGGCGCCCCGATCAACAGGTCGCGCACCGTGCCCCCGCCGACCCCGGTGATGAGCGCGAAGAACGCCGCCGTGACGAACGTCTGCGCCGCCCGCGTCGCTGCCAGCGCGCCCGACGCCGCGAACACCGCTATACCGATCATGTCGAGCGCCCCGAGCATTTGCCCCAGCGCCTGCGGAGAAGGAACCATGGCGTCTCGCTAACGTACCGCAGGGGAAGAGTCCGTTTCAAAAACATGCGGGCCGGTCGGTTTTTTCGATCGCCATCCATCGTCGCCACGCCGGCACCGGCGCGCAACGCCGATGGAGGTCGGATCGGCCGCGCCCCGCCCTTGCCGACCCACCGCCCGATCGGGCAAAGGAACCGCCATGCGACGCCTGTCCTCCGCCGCCACGCTCACCACCGTCCTGCTGGCCGCGCTGGCCGGTATCGTCGACGCGCTGGCGTTCAGCGGCCTTGGCGGGTTCTTCGCGTCGTTCATGAGCGGCAACTCGACGCGCTTGGGCGTCGGCCTCGCCCATGGCTGGGATTATGCCGCCGCGACGGCCGCCGCGCTGGTGCTGTCGTTCGTCGCCGGGGCGATGCTCGGCACCATCGCCGGCGCGGCCGCGGCCGAACGGCTGGGGCAGGGGCGTCGGGCGGAGGCGGTGATGGGGGTCGTCACCCTGCTGCTCGCGATCGGCGCGGCGATGGCCGCCTTCGCCCCACTGACGCTCGCCATGCTGCTGCTCGCCGCGGCGATGGGTGCGCAGAACGGCGTCGTCGCCCCCGATGGCGAGGTGCGGGTCGGCCTCACCTACATGACCGGCACGCTGGTCCGCATCGGCCAGCGCGCCGCGCGGCGGCTGCTCGGCGACCGCTCGGCACCGGGGCTGCGTCGCGACGCGCTATTGTGGCTGGGCTTCGTGGCGGGGGTGACGATCGGCACGATCGGCTGGAACTGGCTGGGGTTGGCGGCACTGTGGGTCGTTGCCGCGCTGTCGGCGCTGCTGACGATGCTGGTCGCGCGGGTCGACCTGCAATAGGTGCCGCAGATCTTTGCTCCTCGCCACCCGCTCAAATCCGTTATCCGTTTAGTTCGAGCAGCTTCGAGCTTGTCGAGAAGCGTCCGTCGAGAACTCGGTCGCTTGGGGCAACGCCTTCTCGACTTCGGTTCTCGACAGGCTCGAACCTGCGCTCGAAGCAAACGGGGAAGGGAATGTCCCCGTTCGTCCTGAATTGCTGTTGAGCTGGTCGAAATGGCGTATCGAAGGACTTAACAGGTGCTTCGAAACTTCGCTGAGCCCCCATCAGGCACGAACGGACCGGCTTCCGTACGACCGCCTTTAAACTTCCCCCTCCGCCGGCAACAACCCGCGCACTTCGCCGATGAACCGCACCACCGAAATCGGCTTGGTCACATAGGCATTGGCCCCCGCCCCGCGCACCCGGTCCTCGTCGTCGCGCCCCGAATAGGCGGTGACCGCCATGATCGGGATCGTCCGCAGCCGGCTATCGCCCTTCAGCATGGTGATGAGCTCGAGGCCAGTCATATGCGGCAGCTGGATATCGGTGATGATCAGGTCGGGCAGAAAGGCGCGCGCCCGCGTCACCGCCTCCCGCCCGTCGCGCACCGGTTCGGTGTCGTACCCGTGCGCGCGCAGCAGGTCGCAGAACAGTTTCAGGTTGAGTTCGTTGTCCTCGACAACGAGTACCCTTTTTGCCACGCGCGTTGCATCCCCTGATAGTTCCAACGACGGTGTAAGCGATGCGACAGCGCGAGACAAATCAAGACGCGGCAACCCTTGCGTTACAGGCACTTGGCTGGGTGATCGGCGATGAGACCCGCGCCTCGCGCTTCCTCGCGCTGACCGGCATCGACCCGGCCGATCTGCGCGCGCGGGCCGGTGAGCCGTCATTTCTGGCGCAGGTCGTCGCCCATCTCGAATCCCATGAACCCGATCTGCTGGCCTGTGCCGATGCGCTGGCGGTGCCGCCCGCCGCGCTGGTGCAGGCCCGCGCCGAACTGGAGACTGCATGAAACCGCTGCTCATCACCGATTGCGACGAAGTCCTGCTGCACATGGTCCGCCATTTCGGCACCTGGCTGAAGGACGCGCACGCGATCGATTTCCGCCTGCACGGGGGTGGATTCGCCGAATCCATGACCCGCGCCGACGGTACGACGGTCGAACCGCTGGAGATGTGGGGGTTGCTCGACGGCTTCTTCCCCGCCGAAATGGCGCGGCAGACGCTGGTGCCGCATGCCCGCGATGCACTGGCGGCGCTGGCCGAACAGGCCGACATCGTCGTCCTCACCAACCTGCAGGATCATTGCCGCAGCCACCGCATCGACCAACTGGCGACGCACGGCATCGTCCACCGCGTCGAATGCAATCAGGGTGGCAAGGGGCCACCGGTCGCGCGGCTGGTCGCCGAATATGCTCCCAGCGTTACCGTGTTCGTCGACGACCTCGCCGTGCATCACCAATCGGTCGCCGATACCGCGCCGGACGTGTTCCGGCTGCACATGGTGTCCGAACCCGACCTTGCGGTGCATGTCGCGCCGGCCCCCGCCGCCCATGCCCGTATCGATGACTGGGTGGAGGCCAGAGGCTGGATCGAGGCACGGTTTGCCGAAGGACGCCCGGCACAGGCTTGACCTTGCCCCCGATCAACGAAAGGAACGCATCCATGGCATATGACATCCCCGCAAAGCTGGCCGAACGCGGCCTTTCGCTCCCCGCCGCCGCCGCCCCGGTCGCCGCCTATGTTCCGGCCGTCGAGGCCGGCGGGCTGCTCCACCTCTCGGGCCAGCTGCCCTTCGAGGACGGCAATCTGATGACCGGCCGCGCCGGCGAGGACCGCGATCTTGCCTATGCGACCAGCGCCGCGCAGAAATGCGCGCTGATGATCCTTGCGCAGGCCGAAAAGGCGCTCGGCAGCCTCGACCGTATCGAACGCGTCGTGAAGCTCGGCGTGTTCGTCAATTCGGCGGGCAGCTTCACCGACCAGCCGAAGGTCGCCAACGGCGCGTCCGAACTGATGGTCGAACTGTTCGGCGACGCCGGCCGTCACGCCCGCAGCGCGGTCGGCGTGCCGGTCCTGCCGCTGGGTGCCGTGGTGGAGATCGACGCGATCCTCGCCATCCGGCCGTAAGCCCTTCGGCACCGGCCCACTCTCTCGTCCGGAGCGGGCCGGTGCCCTCCGTCGCGCGTATTCGCGTGGTTTACGAGCGGCGGGCTGTTGCGATCGCGCAACAGCCGGCGCGTCGTCTCTTGTCCACGCGCAATTCCGATTGTGCGGCGCGGTACGCTAAGACATATTCGATCGCAGAGCGTCAGACCGCACGGGCCAGCAGGCCCACCGAATCGCGGCGACGTTCGAACGCAGGAGAATCACCACGGAACCTAGAAAGGGTTTACGATGCGATTCTCGATCATTCTCCCGGCCGCCATTCTGGCCGCCACCACCGCGATGCCCGCCATGGCGCAGGACGAAACCGCGCCGCCCGCACCGATCACGATCAGCGGCAGCGCCGGCGTCACCTCCGACTATCGTTTTCGCGGCGTGTCGCAGAGCGACAAGAACGTCGCCGTTCAGGGCGGCATTACCATCGCCCATGACAGCGGTCTCTATATCGGCACCTGGGGCTCGAACCTCGCCGGTTGGGGCACGTTCGGCGGCGCGAACCTCGAACTCGATCTGATCGCGGGCTACAAGAAGACCTTCGGCACCGCGACCGTCGATGCCGGCGTCACCTGGTACACCTATCCAGGCGGTGCCGACGAAACCGACGTCGTCGAATTCTATGGCAAGCTGTCGGGCACCGCCGGTCCCGCCACGCTGACCGGCGGCGTGTTCTACGCGCCCAAGCAGACGTCGCTCGGTTACTTCACCGCCTCGGCCACGCCGCTGGTGGCGGGCGACGGCAGCCGCCAGAAGAACCTGTACCTCTCGGGCGACGCCGCGGCCGGCGTGCCGTCGACGCCGGTCACGCTGAAGGCGCATATCGGCTATTCGGACGGCAACCCCGGCCTCGGCCCCAACGGCACCAGCCTTGCCCCGACCGGCAAATATTGGGACTGGCTGGTCGGCGCGGACTATACCTACAAGAATCTGACGCTGGGCGTCGCCTATGTCGATACCGACATTTCGCGGTCGGAATCGGCCTATATCCAGCCGAACTTCAGCAAGACCACCAATGGCAGCCCGATCGCCGCCAGCACGGTGGTGGTATCGCTGACCGCGGCGTTCTGATCGGACGGCGGGCGGTACAACCGCCCGCCGACGGGACGGAGATTCACGACCATCGTCATGCCCACGCACGCCGGGATATTCCGTGGAACGGGCGACACCTTCGCCGCGAGAGACGCCAGTCTGCGCTGGGGGACGGTTGTGGTCGGGGTGTTAGCGTGACTGGCTGGGGCTGAAAGGTCACCCGCCCTATCCGTTCGGTTCGAGCAGCTTCGAGCTTGTCGAGAAGCGTCCGTCGAGAACGCCCCGTTTAGGGCACCGCCTTCTCGACTTCGGTTCTCGACAAGCTCGAACCTGCGCTCGAAGCAAGCGGATGGGGAATGGGAGATGGGGTTGAGGCCCAGAGCCCAACCCCTAAGGTCATGCAACCACAAAAAGGCCGGCCACCCGACAGGGCGACCGGCCTTTTCGCTTGTCCGAACCCGCAACCCTTACGGCGTGGTCGTCCGCGCGCTCTGTCCGTCGCCGGCAGGAGCGGCGATGATGTCGCGGGTCGTCGACCCCTTGTCGACGACGTTGGTGCCCGGATCGGCCACGGCCGAACGGATGCCGGTATCGGCGTCGGCATTGCCCGCCTGCTCCAGCGTCAGCCGCTCGGTGGCGCTGCGCGGGGCCGGGCCGCCGAACAGCGCCTGCATCGCCTGTGTCGACGCGGCGGTGTCCTGCGGACGCGCGGCACCCGGCTGCGGCGGCACCAGCGAATAATCGGGCGGGATCACCAGCGGTGCCTGCCGCGCGACCGCGAATTCGTCGGGGCGCGATCGGTTGAGGGCATTGCCCTGACACCCGGCAAGGATCAGGCCCAGGCTGCCGAGAACGATGAACTTACGCATTGGCCTTCTCCACAGGAACGTCGGTTTTCGGCTCTCGGGTGAACAATGCCCGGATGAGCAGGATCACGACGCCGATCGAAATCGCCGCATCGGCGAGGTTGAATACCATGAACAGGCTGTACCCGAAAACGTGCAGGTCGGCATAATCGACGACATAGCCGAACCGGATGCGGTCGACGATATTGCCCAGCGCCCCGCCGAGTACCAGCCCCAGCCCGATCAACTCGGGCTTCTGCGTCTCGCGCCGGATCCACACCGCCACACCGGTCGCGATCAGCGCGGTCATCGCCACCAGCGCCCAGCGCGCGGTATCGCTGCCCGCCTGCAACAGCCCCAGCGACACGCCGAAATTCTGCACGAAGCGCAGCGTGAAGATCGGCAGCACGTTCAGCTCGGCACCCGGATAGTCGATGCCCATCGGCCCGGTGACCCAGTATTTCACCAGCTGGTCGAACGCGAAGACGGCCAGCGCGATGACGATCGCGACCTTGCGCATCACGCCACCACCGCTGCACAGCGCCCGCACAGGTCGCCGTCGGTCGCCACGTCGGGCAGATGCCGCCAGCAGCGCCCGCACTTCGCTTTTTCGGTCCGGGTCACCGCGATCTCGCCATCGCCCGCCGCGACCTTCGCCACGATGAACAATTCGGCCAGCTCGTCGGCCGGCAGGGGCAGCGTCGGCACGGTCACCTCCGCCTCGAGACTCGACCGCACCGTCTTCGCGCGGCGCAACGGCTCGATCGCCTCGGTGACCTGCTGGCGCAGCCGGCGCACATCGGACCATTCGGTGCCGAGCGGCTGGTCGGCGGGCAGCGGCGGCACGTCGGGCCATTCGAGCAGATGCACCGATCCATCTTCGCTCGGAAACCGCGCCTGCCACACCTCTTCGGCGGTGAACGCGAGGATCGGCGCGGCATAGCGGACCAGCGCGTGGAACAGGACGTCGAGCACGGTGCGATACGCCCGCCGCCGCACATCGTCGGCCGCGTCGCAATAGAGCGAATCCTTGCGGATATCGAAGAAGAACGCCGACAGATCCTCGTTCGCGAAATCGGTCAGCGCGCGGGCATAGCGATTGAACTCGAACGCTTCCGCCGCATTGCGCAACTCGGTGTCGAGCGACCCCAGCAGATGCAGGACATAGCGTTCCAGCCCCGGCATCTCCGCCACCGGCACCCGCTCGTCCTCGCTAAACCCGTCGAGCGCGCCCAGCATGTAGCGGAAGGTGTTGCGCAGCTTGCGATAGGTATCGCCGGTGCCGGCCAGCACTTCCTTGCCGATCCGCACATCCTCGAAATAATCGGTCTGCGCGACCCACAGGCGCAGAATGTCCGCGCCCGATTCGCCGATCACCTTCAACGGATCGACGACATTGCCGAGCGACTTCGACATCTTCCGGCCATTGCCGTCCAGCGCGAAGCCATGCGTCAGCACCGTGTCATAGGGCGCCTGCCCCCGCGTCCCGCAGCTTTCGAGCAGCGACGACTGGAACCAGCCGCGATGCTGGTCCGACCCTTCGAGATACAGGTTCGCGCGGGTACCCGCCCCGAACCGCTTCTCGATCGTGAAGACATGAGTGCAGCCCGAATCGAACCACACGTCGAGAATGTCGGTCACGACCTCATAATCGGCGAGCGCGTAGTCCGGCCCCAGCAGCGCCTGATGATCGGCCGCATACCACGCATCGGCCCCGCCCTCGCGGAAGGCGGCGAGGATGCGGTCGTTCACCGCTTCGTCGCGCAGATAGTCGCCGGTCGTCCGGTTGACGTACAGCGCGATCGGCACGCCCCACGCCCGCTGGCGGCTGATGACCCAGTCGGGCCGCCCCGACACCATTGCCCCGATCCGGTTGCGCCCCTTTTCGGGCACGAACCGCGTCCGCTCGATCGCGTCCAAAGCGATTTCACGCAACGTAGCCCCATTCGACTCCCTCTCCCCTTCAGGGGAGAGGGCCGGGGAGAGGGGGAGTGCGGAGAGATTGGTTACATCAAGCAACGGATCGCCCGACAGCCCCTCTCCCAACCCTCTCCCCTGAAGGGGAGAGGGCTTCGAAAAAGCGCGGTCCATCGGGATAAACCACTGCGGCGTCGCGCGGAAAATGACCTTCGCCTTCGACCGCCAGCTATGCGGATAGCTATGCGCAAAGTCGTCCGACGCCGCCAGCAGCGCGCCGCTCAAGCGCAGGTCGCGACAGATCGGCCCTTCCTCCAGCTTGCCGCCACGCCCCGCCGCGACGAACTTCGGGTTGATGACGCTGCCTTCACCGCCCAGCCACGCCCAGTCGTCGCGATAGCGGCCGTCGCCTTGCACCGCGAACACCGGCTCGATGCCGTTCGCCTTGCACAGCTCGAAATCGTCCTCGCCATGGTCGGGGGCCATATGGACCAGACCGGTACCTGCATCGGTCGTGACGAAATCGCCCGGCAGCAGCGGACGCGGCTTGGCAAAGAACCCGCCGCGCGCGTGCATCGGGTGGCGCGCGGTGGCACCGGCGAGATCTGAACCCCTGCCAGACCAATGCTCGGAGATAGCCGTGAAACCGAGACGTTTTTGGGTGGCCGGGATCAGTTCCCGCGCAATCAACAGCTTCTTATGTGATACTGCTTCCGAATTTTCGAACGAAGTATCAGTCAGTTCCCGGCCATAGCTAGGCGTCAACAGGACGTATTCGATGTCCGGTCCATAGGCCAGCGCTTGGTTAACCGGGATAGTCCACGGGGTAGTCGTCCAAATTACGGCGTAGGCACCTGCCAACCATTGCGCATTCGGCGCGTCGACGATCTCGAACGCCACGTCGATCTGCGTCGACACGACATCCTCATATTCGACCTCGGCCTCGGCGAGCGCGGTCTTTTCGACCGGCGACCACATCACCGGCTTGGCCCCGCGATACAGCTGGCCCGACATCGCGAACTTCAGCAATTCCTCGGCGATGGTCGCCTCGGCGTCGAACTTCATGGTCAGATACGGGTCTTCCCAATCGCCCATGATGCCCAGCCGCTGGAACTGGCCCTTCTGCACATCGACCCATTTGGCGGCATAGGCGCGGCATTCGGCGCGGAACTCGGCCGGGGGGACCTCGTCCTTGTTGCGCTTCTTGGCGCGATACGCCTCCTCGATCTTCCATTCGATCGGCAGGCCGTGACAGTCCCATCCCGGGATGTACGGCGCATCCTTGCCCATCAGCGACTGGGTGCGGACGACGATGTCCTTCAGCACCTTGTTCATCGCATGGCCCATATGAATGTCGCCATTGGCGTAGGGCGGGCCGTCGTGCAGCAGGAACCGTTCGCGCCCGGCACGTGCCTGCCGCAGCCGCTCGTACAGCCCGATCTTCGCCCAGCGATCGAGGATCGCCGGTTCCTTGGCGGCAAGGCCGGCCTTCATCGGGAAGTCGGTCTTCGGCAGGAAGACGGTGTCGCGCCAGTCGCGCGTGGGTTCGGGCGTATCGGTCATAGGAATGCCCGCGATTAGCCGATGCCGCGTCACTACGCCAGCGGGTGGTTTTCTGTCGTGGGCGATGGTTGAAAAGAAGCAGAATTGGTTCGCGCAAAGGCGCGGAGGAGGTTGCGGATATGGCGCCCGCCCGGAGATCGGGAGACCCGACGCCGGTTGCAGCGGGAATAAAGGCCGCTGGCGCGGATGCGGTCGCGCCGAGCGAACCCCCTCCGCGCCTCTGCGCCTCTGCGCGAACCAAGTTTTTCTAGGCCGCCAGCACCGCCCGTGCCAGCTCACAATCCGCCGCCATCTGCACCTTCAGCGCATCGAGCGACTCGAACTTCGCCTCCGGCCGCAGAAACTCGATCAACGCGACCTCAATCACCTGCCCGTACAGATCGCCCGAGAAATCGAAGAAATACGGCTCCAGCAACTCGATCGGCTCGCCCGCGATCGTCGGCCGGATGCCCAGATTCGCCGCGCCCTGCAACACCCGCCCATCGGGCAGCCGCCCGGTTACCGCATAGATGCCATAGGCCGGGCGCAGATATTTGCCCATCGACAGGTTGGCGGTCGGATAGCCCAGTTGCCGCCCCAGTTGCGCGCCCGGCTCGACCACCCCCTCGACCGCGAACGGCCGGGTCAGCATCGCCGCCGCCTCGCGCGGACGCCCTTCGCGTAGGCAATCGCGGATGCGTGACGACGACACCACCGCCTGTCCGTCGCCAACCGGCGCGACCGTTTCGGCGACGAAGCCGTATTGCTCGCCCAGCGCCTTCAACACGCCGACGGTACCGCCGCGCCCCTTGCCGAAGGTGAAGTCGGTACCGGTCACGACGCCCGCCGCGCCGGCCATCGCCGCCAGCCGTTCGGCCGCGAACGCTTCGGCCGACAGCCCGGCGAGCGCCGTATCGAACGCGAAGACCAGCATCGCATCGGCCCCGGCGGCGGCGAACAGCCGCTCGCGCTGGTCGAGATTGGTCAGCCGGAACGGCGGCAGATGCGGCTGGAAATAGCGGCGCGGATGCGGGTCGAAGGTCGCGACGATCGCCGGTCGCCCCTCGGCCCGCGCGCGTGCGACGACGCGGGCGACCACCGCCTGGTGCCCGGCATGAAAGCCGTCGAAATTGCCGAGCGCGACGATCCCCCCGCGCATCGCCGCTGGAATCGTCGCGCCTCCGTCGAGACGCTGCATCGCCGCCCCCTAGCGTCCGGCGGCTTCGTGCGAAAGGGGCTGTATGCCGGCGCGCAGCACGCGCAGCGCATTGCCGCCAATGACCTTGTCGATCTCGCCCTGGTTCAGCCCCGCCTGTCGCAGCGCCTCGGCGACCAATCCGACCCATGCGGTGTCGAACCCGGTCGTCACCGCCCCGTCGAAATCGGACCCCAGCGCGACATGATCGATCCCGGCGACGTCGCGGACATGGACGATGGCGCGGGCGATCGCGGCCGGATCGGTCGAACACACCGCGCCCGGCCAGTAACCGATGCCGACGATCCCGCCGGTCCGCGCGATGCCCCGCACCTCGGCATCGGTCAGGTTGCGATTGACGTTGCAGGTCGCCTGCACCCCGCCATGGCTCGACACCACCGGCCGCCGTGCCTGCGCAAGCACATCGGCCAGCGCGGCATGGCTGGCATGGGCGACATCGACGATCATCCCCATCGCTTCCATCCGCGCGACCACCTGCCGCCCGAACGGGGTCAGCCCGCGCTTCGCCTCGCCGTGCATCGACCCGGCGACCTCATTGTCGTAGAAATGGGTCAGCCCCGCCATCCGGAACCCGCTGCGATACAGCCGGTCGAGATTGGCGAGACTTCCCTCCAGCCCGTTCAGCCCCTCGACCGACAGCATTCCCCCGACCGGCCGCACCGGCCCGCCGGCCGCGCGTGCCGCCAGCAGTGCGTCGAGTCCGGCCGGCGTGGTCACCACCCGCAACTGCCCGCCCGACGCCCGCGCCGCCCGCCGCAGCCGCGTGGCATGCCATAGCGACCGGTTGAGCAGCGATCCCCACGTCCGCACCGGCTGCAACTGCGCGATCACCAGCGGGGTGATATTGTCGCTGTTGCCCTCGTTTGCGTCGTAATTCTGCCCTCGCGGCGTCTTCGTCACCGACGAAAAGATCTGGAGCGCGACATTGCCCTCCTGCAATCGCGGCAGGTCGACCTGCCCCCGCGTCGCCCGCGTCAGCAGGTCGCGCGACCATAGCAGCGTGTCGGCATGCAGGTCGACGATCGGCCCGGCAAACGCCGGGCGGGGCGGGGTTGCGATCCGTCTGGCCAGCGCCGCCGACGGCTCGACCTTGTTCATCGATCGCTCGACGATGCCCGGCACCAGCGCGAAAAAGGCAGCCGCCAGCACCGCCAGCAACGCGACGCCCCACCAAACCGCCTTGCGCATCCGTCGTTTAACCCCTGCGGTGCTGGATTCGGCACCGACCAGTCCCTTACGCGGTCGGGGCCGGGCGGAGCAATGTGACGAAGCTGTAGGCCGGACGATCTCCCGCGGCACTGTGGTCCTCGCGCCACGCTTCGCGCCAGCCGGTAAATGGCGGCACGACAGCATCGCCCGCGGGTGTCGCATGGACTTCGGTCAATTCGATCCGTTCGATCCGCGGCAGCAGCAGCGCGAGGATCTCCGCGCCGCCGATTACCGCGGCGTCCGGCCCGGCCAGCGCCAGCGCCGCGTCGGGATCGTGCGCGACTTCCACCCCCGCCGCCTGCCACCCCGGCGCGCGGGTCAGCACGATATGGCGGCGGCCGGGCAGCGGCGATGGAAAGCTCTCGAACGTCTTGCGGCCCATCACCATCGCCCGGCCCATCGTCAGCGCCTTGAACCGCTTCAGGTCGGCGGGCAAATGCCATGGCAGGGTGCCATCGACGCCGATCACGCCATTGTCGGCACGGGCGAGGATCGCGTCGATCATATCGCTACCGCCGCCTTGATATGCGGTTGCGCGACATAATCGTGCAGCACGAAATCCTCGATCGCGTAGCCGTCGATCGCATCCGGCCGCCGCGCAATCTCCAGCCGGGGCAGAGGGCCGGGCGTGCGGGTCAGCTGCTCACGTGCCTGATCCAGATGGTTTTCGTACAGATGGCAATCGCCGCCGGTCCAGATGAACTCGCCTACGCCCAAATCGCATTGCTGCGCCAGCATATGGGTCAGCAGCGCGTAGCTGGCGATATTGAACGGCACGCCGAGAAAGATGTCGGCGCTGCGCTGATACAGCTGCAACGACAGCTTGCCATTGGCGACATGGGTCTGGAACAGGCAGTGGCATGGGCTGAGCGCCATCGCGTGCAACTCGCCCGGATTCCACGCGGTCACGATCTGCCGGCGCGAGGCGGGGTTGGTGCGGATCGTCGCGATCAGCTCGGCGATCTGGTCGATATGCCGCCCGTCCGCCGCCGCCCAGTCGCGCCATTGCTTGCCGTAGACGGGGCCGAGATCGCCCTTCGCGTCGGCCCATTCGTCCCAGATGCTGACCCGCTGCTCCTGCAACCACCGCACATTGGTGTCGCCGCGCAGGAACCACAGCAGCTCGATGATGATCGAGCGCAGATGCAGCTTCTTGGTCGTCAGCACCGGAAAGCCGGCGGACAGGTCGAAGCGCATCTGGTGCCCGAACACCGACCGGGTGCCGACCCCGGTGCGGTCGTCGGTCGGAACGCCTTGATCGAGAGCGCGCTGCATGAGGTCGAGATAGGGGGTCATGGCCCGTGTCTTAGGCTCCAAAATAGGAGAAGGAAAAGGGGTTCACGCGGAGGCGCGGAGTCGCGGAGGAGTCGCGGTTTCCGAACCGTTCCCCGCGCCAGCGGCCTCATCCCCGCTCCAAGCGCACGAATCGAGAGCGCTGACGCGCAACAGTGTCGCCGAACGCAACCCCTCCGCGTCTCCGCGCCTCCGCGCGAAACCCGATCTTCTTCCCCCCCACTCGCCCAAACACAAAAAAAGGGCCGATGCGTTTCCGCACCGGCCCAGGGGTTTTCCGCAGGAGGAAAGTGGTGACCGGACGGCAGGGGACTAGGCCGCCGCCCGGAAGAGGAGAAACTCAGTAGTTGTAGGCGCGCTCGCCATGCTCGCCGAGGTCGAGACCTTCCAGTTCGACTTCCTTCGACACCCGGCCACCGGTCAGCGCCTTGGCGATAACCCAAGCGATCGCGGTACCGACCGACGCCCAGACGATGGTCACGATCACCGCGAACACCTGCACGCCGAGCTTGGCACCCATGTCGTAATCGGCCGCACCCGGTCCGCCCAGCGACGGGGCATAGACCACCGCCGTACCGATCGCGCCGATGATGCCGCCGACGCCGTGGATGCCGAACGCGTCGAGCGAATCGTCATAGCCGAGCTTGGGCTTGAGCACCGTCACCGCGAAGAAGCAGACGACCGAGGCGATGGCACCCAGCACGATCGCACCGAACGGACCCGAGTTGCCGGCGGCCGGCGTCACCGCGACCAGCCCGGCGATGATACCCGAGCAGAAGCCGAGCGCCGAACCCTTATGCCCCGAGAACTTCTCGGCCAGCATCCAGAACAGCCCGGCCGAGGCGGTGGCGACGAAGGTGTTGATCATGGCGAGGCCGGCGGTGCCGTTGGCTTCGAGTGCCGAGCCGGCGTTGAAGCCGAACCAGCCCACCCACAGCAGCCCGGTGCCGACCATGGTCAGCGTCAGCGAATGCGGCGCCATGCGCTCGGTCGGGAAGCCGATCCGCTTGCCCAGCAGCAGGGCGAGCACCAGCGACGACACGCCGGCATTGATGTGGACCACGGTGCCGCCCGCAAAGTCGAGCGCGCCCGCCTTGAAGAAATAGCCGCTGGTCGCCCACACCATGTGCGCGATCGGGAAATAGGTGATCGTCAGCCAGACGATGGCGAAGACCATGACCGCGGCGAACTTGATGCGTTCGACCACCGATCCCAGCACCAGCGCGATCGTGATCGCGGCAAAGGTCATCTGGAAGCAGATGAAGACATATTCCGGGATTTCGACGCCGACGGTGAAGGTCGCCGCCTGCGACGCGGCGGTGACGCCCGACAGGAACGCCTTGCCCGGGCTGGCGATGAAGCCCGACAGCGTCGTGTTCGCGACGTCGGGACCGAAGGCCAGCGAATAGCCGTACATCACCCAGATGAGCATCGCGAGCGACGCGACCGCGCCGATCTGCGTCATCACCGACAGCATGTTCTTGGTGCGGGTCAGACCGCCATAGAACAGCGCGAGGCCGGGGACGATCATCATCAGCACGAGGACGGTCGACACCATCATCCATGCCGTGTCGCCCTTGTTCACCGTCGCGACGGGCGCGGCGGCGGCGGCCGGGGCCTGCAGCGCCACGTCCTGCGCCCAAGCGGGCAGCGCGGCGAACAGGCCGAGTGCGGCACCCGCCATCAATGTCTTCGGATGTTGCATGATGCCCCCCATCACAGCGCGGTCAGGTCGGTTTCGCCGGTGCGGATGCGCACCGCCTGTCCGACGTCGAGAACGAAGATCTTGCCATCGCCGATCGCG
Source organism: Sphingomonas sp. Leaf5 (assembly GCF_001421155.1). Lineage (NCBI taxonomy): Bacteria > Pseudomonadati > Pseudomonadota > Alphaproteobacteria > Sphingomonadales > Sphingomonadaceae > Sphingomonas > Sphingomonas sp. Leaf5. The sequence continues at coordinate 142,946 of NZ_LMJZ01000002.1, forward strand.
CCGGTGTTGGCGGCGGCCTGCACCGCTTCGACGACGCGCGCGGCGATGTCGGCGTCGCACACGACCTCGATCTTGATCTTGGGCACCATGTTGGTGCTGTATTCCGCGCCGCGATAGATTTCGGTCTGGCCCTTTTGCCGGCCGAATCCCTTGACCTCGGTCACGGTCATGCCCGCGACGCCGATCTCGGTCAGTGCTTCGCGTACCTCATCCAGCTTGAATGGCTTGATGATGGCGATGACTAATTTCATGTCGCCCCCTCGTCGCATGATTGCTCGTGGGGGAGCCTCGCAACCTCCGTGCCAAACCAGGTTTTGCGGTGTTTTGCGCCGATTGGCGGTTTGGCAAATTAGTTACCGCGCGGTTAATTTGTGCAATGCCGCACGACTGCCCGTTTTTCAGGCAGCTTGATCGACGATCCGGCGGGCATCGGACAGGTCGTCGGCATCGACCATCACCCGCACCGGGATCAACAGCCAGCTGCCGTCGCCGATGCTCGCCTCGCCATCGAACGCCACCGCCGGGATGCCTTCGCTCGTCAACCGCCCGACGATGATCTGCGCCTCGACGCGCGGAAAGCGGCCGAGTTCCGCAAGCGCCATCAGGCGGTGCCGCCGACGGTCAGCCCGTCGATCAGCAAGGTCGGCTGTCCGACGCCCGCCGGCACCGACTGCCCGGATTTGCCGCACATGCCGACGCCCTCGTCCAGCGCGAAGTCGTTGCCGATGCCGCGCACCTGCTTCAACACCTCCGGCCCGTCGCCGATCAGCGTCGCGCCCTTGATCGGGGCCCCGATCCGGCCATTCTCGACGCGGTACGCCTCGGTGCACGAAAACACGAACTTGCCCGACACGATATCGACCTGCCCGCCGCCGAAGGATTTGGCGAAGATGCCGTTCTTCACCCGCGACAGCAGCTCGGCCGGATCGTCCTTGCCGCCCGACAGAAAGGTGTTGGTCATGCGCGGCATCGGCGCATGCGAAAAATCCTGCCGCCGGCCGTTGCCGGTCGGCGCAACGCCCATCAGCCGCGCGTTGAGCCGGTCGTGGATATAGCCTTTCAGGATGCCGTCCTCGATCAGGATATTCTCCTGGGTCGGCGTGCCCTCGTCATCGATCGACAGCGATCCGCGCCGGTCGGCGATCGATCCGTCGTCGATCACCGTCACGCCGGGCGCGGCGACCCGCTCCCCGATCCGCCCCGAAAAGGCGCTGGTGCCCTTGCGGTTGAAATCGCCCTCCAGCCCGTGGCCGATCGCCTCGTGCAGCAGGATGCCGGGCCAGCCATTGCCGAGCAGCACCGTCATCTCGCCCGCCGGCGCGTCGACCGCCTCCAGATTGATCAGGGCCTGCGCCAGCGCGACGTCGATCGCGCGGTTCCACGTCTCGGGCGCGAACAGCGAGTCGTACAGATAGCGCCCGCCAATGCCGTAGCTGCCCGTTTCGCGCCGTCCGTTCAATTCGACCACGATCGACACGTTCATTCGCACCAGCGGGCGGACGTCGGTGGCGACGAAGCCGTCGGGACGGACGATCTCGACCACCGTCCACGACCCGAGCAGGCTGGCCGACACCTGGCAGACGCGCGGATCGCGCGCGCGGGCAGCGGCGTCGATCGACTGGCATAGCGCCACCTTGTCGGCAAAGGGGATCAGGTCGAGCGGATCGGCGGCGGTATAGAGATGTCGGTTGTTGCCGCGCGGCGGCGGTGCCTTGGCCCCCTTGGCCGGATCGATCAGCGCCATCGTCTCGCCCGCGCGGCGGATGGCCGCTTCGGACAGTTCGTTGGCATGGGCGAACGCGGTCGTCTCCCCCGACACGGCGCGCAGGCCGAAGCCGGCATGGGTGTCGTACGACGCGGTCTTCAACCGGCCGTCGTCGAACCCGAACGCCTCGGAGCGGCGATACTGGAGATAGAGTTCGCCATCCTCGGCATGTCGCAGCGTCTCCTGCGTGGCGCGAAGGGCGGCGGCGGGGTCGAGGTCGCCGGCATAGAGGTACGAGCGGGGATCGGTCGGGGTCATTGGTGGAATATAGGGTGGCGGCGGCGTGGGGGAATGGGGAACAGAGTTGGCGCAGAATGCGCAGGACGTGCGACACGGCGCACATCAGCGACCCAGATGACTCTTCGTATCTATTTGGGCATTGCAGGAAACCATCGATAGGCGGAGTGCCATGTGACCACTGTTCTGCTGAACGCTTATGGTGAGCCATTCGACCCCGGTCCACTGATCGAGGCATGGCCTGAAAGCGCGGCTTCTGAGGTCGTCCGCGAGCTGTGGGACAATCTATACCATCAAGGCTCGGTAAACTCGGCGTCCTATGCCGCCGTCCCCGGGATTGTGCGGATGCTGGAACAGGCGGAATTGCCCGATTGGAACGGCTATGCGTTGATTGCTTCGATCGAAGAGGCGCGTCTGGCGGGAGGCAGTGTGCCAATGCCGGTCGAACTCGCTGGTGATTACGAAACCGCTTGGAAATCTGCATTGCCGTTGGCGTTGCGCGATCTGCGGGAGGCACAGGACGACAGCTTGGTGCGCAGTTTGATAACGGTAATAGCGCTGGCGAAGGGACAGCGAACGCTAGCCGCGATCGCGCTATGCACTGAGCACGAGCGGATCGAAATGCTCGGCGGATAAGGCGTTGCGCGGCTACGCCGTTCAACGTGCGTGCTTATGCCGGTCCGACCGGGGACGTTCGAAAGAACGTATTGTCAGCGACCGGATAAACCTTCGCCCCAGCCTAGGCTGGGGCCTTCAGCGGCTCCTGTCACGCGTCATCATCGGGAGATCCCAGCCTTCGCTGGAATGACGTTCGGAGAGACGGGAGGGAGTTCAGCACCGCCGCGGCAAAGCCGCGTCGTCGGTCGGCGGGCAATGCCGAGCCTGCCCGCCGCCGGCCGGGCGCGGGCCTGCTGGTTCGTCCGAACTGCGTTCGGCCTTACCGGCCCGCGCCGTCCCCATGATCCTTCAGCTTGCTCTGGTCCGCCCCATCGGCCGGGCCACCGATCAGCACGAAGCGCCGGTCGCAATAGCCGCAATCGACGTAGCCCGTGTCGTCGATCTGCAACCACACGCGCGGGTGGCCCAGTGCGGCGGCGATTTCGCCGGAGCCGTCGCAGGCGACGCGAGGGGTGGAGACGCGGAGGAGTTCGGGCGGGGGCAGCATGGTTCCTGCGATAGCAATGCCGCGATGGCTCGACAAGTTGGATCGGTGCTTGGCTTGGGGCCGGGGCGGGCGTATCGGCGGACGCTATGGAAACCCAAGCCGCCATTTCGATCCGCGACCTGTGCAAGACCTATGCCGCCGGAAAGGGCGGGGCACCGGCCAAGGTCGCACTCGACGGCGTGTCGTTCGATGTACCGCGCGGCCAAATCTTCGGGCTGCTCGGCCCCAATGGTGCGGGCAAGTCGACGCTCATCAATACGCTGGCGGGACTCGTCAACAAGACCAGCGGCACCGCGTCGATCTGGGGCTTCGACATCGACCAGCATCCGCGCAATGCCAAGGCGTCGATCGGCATCGTCAATCAGGAGATCCTGTTCGACCCGTTCTTCACCCCTGCCGAGACGCTGGAGATCCAGGCTGGCCTGTACGGCGTGCCGAAGGCGAAACGCCGCACGATGGACCTGCTGCGCGCGGTGCATCTGGAGGACAAGGCCAACGCCTATGCCCGCACCCTGTCGGGCGGCATGAAGCGGCGGTTGATGGTGGCCAAGGCGATGGTCCATTCGCCGCCGGTGCTGGTGCTCGACGAACCGACCGCCGGCGTCGATATCCAGCTTCGCCAGCAGCTCTGGGACTATGTCCGCGAACTGAACGCCGACGGCGTGACGGTGGTGCTGACGACCCATTATCTGGAAGAGGCGGAGCAGTTGTGCGACCGCATCGCCATCATCAACCATGGCCGCGTCGTCGCCAACCAGCCGACCCGCGAACTGCTGGGCATGGCGCAGGAAAAGGCCGTCGAACTGACGCTCGACCGCGACCTGACCGACCTGCCCGCCGCCGGGGTCTTCGAAAAGGTCGAGCGCAAGGGCGACCGGCTGCTGGCGATCACCTATCGCAAGGATGTCGCGAATGCGGGTGAGGTGCTGGCGGCGGTGGCGGCGCAAGGATACGGCATCGTCGACGTGGTGACGCGCGAGGCCGATCTGGAGGATGTGTTCCTCAACCTGACGAACAACTGAGTTCTACCGATAAGTATGCGACGTCACGCCGGCCTTGAGCCGGGTGTGGATTCACATTCGAAGTGCAACGGGATGAAGGCTTCGGCGGGGGTTTGGAAGCCGAGGCATTTTCGGGGCGTATGGTTGTGTTTGGCGAGGAT